>JAQNCM010000479.1 GCA_029237615.1 Mucilaginibacter sp. | reverse complement strand
GATATGCCGGAGTGGTTCCTGAGCGTGAAGGAGATGCCGCTCACCGCCAGCGGAAAGATCCTGAAACGCGAGCTCGCCGCCATGGTGGCGCGCGGCGAACTTGCGCCTGAACCGGTGCGCTACGACGCCGAAAAGGTCTGAAACCGATGACGGTTGAACTCACCCGGCACGGCGCCTGCGCCGTTCTCACATTGAACCGCCCACACGCGCTGAACGCGCTGTCCTTCGATATCCTGCGCGCAATAGGGGCCGCGATCGACCAAGTGGCGGCGCAACCGGACGTCCGGGCCTTGCTGCTGGTCGGCGCCGGGGACAAGGCGTTCTGCGCCGGCGCCGACATCAAGGAATTGCGCCACCGTCGCCTGATCGACCAGAAGCGCGGGTCGGAGTTGGGCCAGGCGGTGTTCGCCAAGCTGGACAGCCTGCCCGTCGCCTCGATCGCGCTGGTGAACGGCTATGCCTTCGGCGGCGGATTTGAGCTTGCGCTCGCCTGCACCTTCCGCCTCGCGTCGCCCTCGGCGGTCTTTGGCCTGCCGGAGGTCAAGCTGGGCCTCATCCCAGGCTATGGCGGCACCCAGCGGCTTCCGCGGCTGATCGGCGAAGGACGCGCCCTGGAGATCATCCTGACCGGCCGCAACGTGGAGGCCGAGGAGGCGGAGCGCATCGGGCTGGTCAATGCGGTGGCGCACGGCGACCTGCTGCAGGCCGGACTGGATTTCGCCGGCCGATTCACACGCTTCAGCCTGCCCGTCCTCGAATTCGCGCGAACGGCGATCCAGCGGGGAGGGGACGCGCCCCTGACGGAAGGCCTGCGGCTGGAGGCTAACCTGTCGACGCTGGCTTATCGCACGGCCGACGCCGAGGAGGGGATGGCGGCCTTCGAGGAGAAGCGCAGGCCGGTGTTCAGCGATGCGTGAGGGGCAGATCGTCATCACAGGCGGCTCCAAAGGGATCGGCGCGGCGATCGCGCGTGAGCTTGATCGGCGCGGCCTGACCGTCGTGTGCCTGTCGCGCTCGGGGGAGGCGCCGGCGGGCCAAGGGATGATCTGCGACGTCACCGACGAAGGCGCCGTGCGCTCCGCCTTCGCCGAGATCGGCGCGCGGGGTCCGGTCATTGGCCTGGTCAACAATGCGGGGGTCCATATCGGCGGCGCCATCGCCACACTCAGCACGGCCGAATTCGAGCGGACGATGGCCCTGAATGCGACCGCGGTGATGGTGGCCGCCCGCGAGGCCTATCCGCTGCTTCGGGCGGGCGGTGGGTTGATCGTCAATATTGGCTCCTTCTTCGACAAGCTCGGCGTTCCAGACAATCTCGCCTACTGCGCCTCTAAGGCGGCGGTCGCCGCGATGACCCGCTGCATGGCGGTCGAATGGGCCCGGGACGGCATCCGCGTCGTCAATGTCGCCCCCGGCTATATCGAGACCGACCTCAACCGCGACTATCTGGCCCGCGAAAAGGTCAAGGCCTGGATGGGCCAGCGAATCCCGGTCGGCCAGCCCGGCGCCGCAACGGAAGTGGCGCGCCTGGTCGCCGCGATCTTTGTCGAGAATATCGGCTTCCTCACCGGCGAGACGATCTACGTCGACGGCGGGCAAGGGATCAATCACTGATGAAACTGCTGGATAAGGTCCTGCGCGCGCGCAGCTGGGACGATCAGGAAAGGCTGGTCCTCGACTCCGTCCAGCGCCTCGCTGACGAGGTGATTGCGCCGAATGCCGCGCACATCGACGCGACAGGCGAGTTTCCTTGGGCGAACGTCAAGGCGATCAACGACCTCGGCCTCAACGCGATCTTCGTGCCAGAAGCCTTTGGCGGCACACCGATGTCGTACGGGCTCTATCTCGAGATCGTGTCGATCATCTCGGAGGCGTGCGCCTCGACCGGCATCATCTACGCCACCAACTTTCACGGCATGAAGCCGCTGATCGACTTCGGCCACGACGAACAGCGCGCGCGGCTGCTGCCCCGCATCGCACAAGGCGGGCTGGGCGCGCTGGCGATCACCGAGCCGACCGCGGGCTCCGATGCGACCGGCATGAAGACGAGCTTCACCCCCGACGGCGATGACATCGTCGTCAAAGGCTCGAAGATCTTCATCTCCAACGGCGACGTCGCCGACCTCTATCTCGTCTTCGGCAAATGGTCGGAGATCGACAATCCAAAGGCGGCCATTTCGGCGCTGATCCTCGAGAGGGGGGCCGAGGGGTTCAGCGTGATTTCCAAGGAAAAGAAGATGGGCCACAACGGCTCATCGACCTGCGCCTTGGCGTTCGACGGCGTTCGCGTGCCCCGCGCCAACCTCATCGGCGGGCCCGGCGACGGGCTCAAGATCCTGCTGGCTTCGCTCAACAAGTCGCGCCCGTCGGTCGCCGCGCACGCGCGCGGCATCGCACGGGCGGCGTTCCGGGACATGGTCGCCTACGGCAACGCGCGGCATCAGTCGGGGCGCGCGGTGCTCGATTTCCAGGGCAACCAGTTCATGCTCGCCGACCTCGCAGGCGAGCTCGTGATGCTCGAGCGCTGGATGGACTACGTGGCCGGCCTCGTCGACGGCGGTGACCCCGATTTTGGGCTTGAGGCCTCGCTGGCCAAGCTGCGCGCCAGCGACCTGGCGATGAAGATGACCATCGAGTGCGTCCAGTTCCATGGCGGCTATGGCTATTGCCGCGACTATCGCGCCGAACGGCTGATGCGCGACGCCAAGATCACGCAGATCTGGGAGGGCACGAACCAGATCCTCCTCCTACTAATCGGACGGAGTTTCAGAAGCAGATGACCAGCATCAGGAAGGTCGCGGTTTGCGGCTCCGGCGGAACGATGGGGTCCGGCATCGCCATCGTCGCGGCCCGCGCCGGGTTCGACACCGTCTGCTTCGACCGATCAGCTCCAGGCCTGGCGACCTCGCGCGCCGCGACGGAGCAGTTCTTCGCAAAGTCGGTCGAGCGTGGCCGGATGACCGAACCCGAGCGCGACGCGGTGCTGGCGCGGATGCAGGACAGCACCGATCTCGCTGCGCTCGCCGATTGCGATCTGGTGATCGAAGCGATCTTCGAGGACCTAGCGGTCAAGCAGGCGCTGTTCGCCGAACTCCACAGCGTCTGCAAGCCCAGCGCCCTCTTCGCCTCCAACACCTCCACCCTATCGATCACCCAGATCGCCAGCGGCTGCGGCCGTGAGGACCGCGTCGTCGGCATGCATTTCTGCCTGCCGGCGCAGTTGATGAAGCTCATCGAGATGTCCCGCGGCATCAACACCTCCGACGGGACCTTCGAGGCCGCCTGGGCCTGGACGGAGGCCGCTGGTCAGCT
>JAQNCM010000357.1 GCA_029237615.1 Mucilaginibacter sp. | reverse complement strand
GCAGATTTCGTTACATTTGTTGCATCTTAAATATTTTCCTATGTCGGAGACTGCACAATTAAAAATTGGCGATAAAACTTATGATCTTCCCGTAATAGAGGGCACAGAAAGCGAAAAAGCTATTGATATTTCCAAACTACGAGACTTAACAGGCTATGTAACATTTGATACAGGTTATAAAAACACCGGTGCCACAAAAAGCGCGATCACCTTTTTAGACGGCGAACTGGGCATACTTAAATATCGCGGATACCCGATTGAGCAACTTGCAGAAAAATCGAGTTTTATTGAGGTTGCTTATTTGCTGATACATGGTGAACTACCAACTGAACAGGAGTTAAATGCTTTTCAATATGAAATAAGCCGGCATACACTGGTGCATGAGGATATGAAAAAGTTTTTTGATGGGTTTCCGTCAAAATCACATCCAATGGGGCAGCTGTCTTCCCTGGTTTGCGCATTATCAGCGTTTTATCCTGAGTCTTTAAAGCCGCAGCAAACCAAAGAAGAACTTCACCTGAGCATTATAAAAATGCTGGCTAAAATGGCTACCGTTGTTTCGTGGATATACAAAAAGTCATTAGGGCATCCGCTGATTTATCCGCAAAATAAGTACGATTATGTAACTAATTTTCTATACATGACTTTTGGTCAGCGAACTGAAGATATAGAGATCGATCCGGTAATTGTGAGCGCGATGAATACTTTACTGATATTGCATGCTGATCACGAACAAAATTGCTCTACATCAACAGTACGCATTGTTGGCTCGTCCGAATCAAATATTTATGCTTCGGTATCTGCAGGTATCTCGGCCTTATGGGGACCCTTACACGGCGGTGCAAACCAGGCAGTAATTGAAATGCTGGAGAAGATAAAAGCCGATGGCGGAGATACTGATAAATGGATTGCCAAGGCTAAAGATAAAAATGACCCTTTCCGCCTGATGGGATTTGGTCACCGCGTGTATAAGAATTTTGACCCGCGGGCAAAGATCATCAAAAAAGCCTGCGATGACATCCTGGAAAAATTGGGTATGGATGACGAAGTGCTTGAGATAGCTAAAAAGCTGGAAGAAGTGGCGTTAAAAGATCCTTATTTTGTTGAACGTAAATTGTATCCAAACGTTGATTTTTATTCAGGTATAATTTACAGGGCATTAGGTTTTCCAACTGATATGTTTACTGTATTGTTTGCTTTGGGCCGCCTTCCCGGCTGGATAGCGCAATGGAAAGAAATGAAAGAAAATAAAGAACCTATCGGGCGCCCCCGCCAAATATATGTAGGCGCCGTTAACAGGGATTATGTGGATATGAAAAGCCGGTAGGCTTATCCATTGATATTTAAAACAAAAATGCCTTGATCTGATCGGGGCATTTTTGTTTTTTATGAATTTTGACAGATATTAATCAGATATAACCAATAAGGATTAATAGTATTTATCATAAAAAAACCCGCTGGTTTCACCAGACGGGCTTTCAATTAAATCAACTCTCTCGTTTTATCTTACTGTTTTAAAAGTGTATAAGTAGGAGCCAGTAAAGGATTTCCAAAACTTAATGACACTACATAATTACCATTGCTTGGTACATTTATATTTGCGCCATTATTTGAAGTTAGTTGTCCTGTAACTGGTGTAACGTCGCCTAAATTCAAAGTCCAGGCATTATCAGCACGGAACTTAAATTGGCCACTTGAGTTAAGGGCGTAAGTTACCTGGTAAGCATTATTATTTTGATTAAATGGCAATTGTATATCAGTATTCCAATCCACACCTGCGGTACCAATTAAACTCCAGGTATGGTTATACGCTGTATAAGTAATTGTGCCAGCATTAAGATTTGCAGTTAATAAGTATAAGCCAGCGCTCGGAGCGGTTAAGTTTCCGCCTGCTGAAAGGCTTATTTTGCCCCCCCCTGCATCACCATACGCATTATTCCAGTTTTTTGCCGGAGTGATTTTGAAAATACTACCGGCTTGGAAATATACATAACCTGTGTAAACACCATTACCTGTCGGCGAAACCAGGCTATCTGCGGTGGTTGGTTGCCATTGTAATGTTGAATTGGTGCTTTGGTATGAACCTGGCACGTATACATAAGAAATTAAGTTAAATGGTGTAACGGTTAAGGTAACCACATTTGAATAAACGGGTGTAACACTGGCAGAAACGGAGTGCACAATGCGTACATTAACCTGGCTTTTAACACCCGCAGCAAGATTTAACTTTAATAATAAAGAGTTAAAATCGGCAGTTGAATAGCCTTGTTTATAAATTTTAGTACCAAGAGTAACCGATTTGGGGTTTGCCCAATTATCACCTGCTGAATCTATTTGCAAAGTGTTTGTTACCGCTGCACTGAAGCCATAATCAGGTGCAGTAAAAGTAAAGTTAATAATCTTTGTTGTATCAGCTAGTTTAGTTTTATCTAATGCCGGTGTAGTAGTTGATGCTGTGAGCGCACCTGGTTTTCCGCCATTTGAAGTCACCTGGACCCCATCTTTCTTACACGCAGATAGCATAAACAACGCTATGCTGCTTAGTGCTATGAATTTTGTCAGAATTTTTTTCATATTAATATTTTTTATTGATTTTAAATTTTATCAATACCCTGTATTTTGTTTTAGATTAGGATTAGCCGATAAATCGCTCTGCGGCAACGGGAATAAATTCCTGTAATCAGGAACATTGGTGCCATTGGCCACCCCCCCTTTAAATGGCCATACGTAGGAAGCACTTGTAAATAGGCCATAGCGTATTAAGTCAGTTCTCCTGAAGCCCTCCCAAAACAACTCACGGGCCCGTTCATCTAAAATAAATTGGGTAGTAAGCTGCGCTGCGGTGATATTGCCTGCAGTACTGCCTCCATATGCGCGTGTACGTATTTTGTTTATATAAGTAAGAGCGGTTGGTAAATCACCGCCTGTACCTCCACGTACTACCGCTTCAGCATATATCAGGTACATTTCAGGCAAACGGAATAATGGTAGGTCAACGTCACAAAAGGTTGGATCTGATCCGGGCGCGCCTGTACGGGTTATGTTTCTGAATTTAGTAACACCTATACCGTTTGAAAATGTTGTAACATTGGTGATATTAAGACTCTGCCCAGGATACCAGAACTGTGCACGGGTATCAGGATTGGCATTGTTCGGGAAATTTGATCCGTCTGTAGATGGTGGGGCGGGGAATAGGGCAATTATATTACTTGTTGTTCTTGATCCCTGGTAACCGCTGCTGATGCCAAATTTTGCGGTGGGCATTGATCCGCCAACAGGGGCGTGTGTTAAATATTGTGAACCACCGTACCCTTGTGTTTTGATACCATCATAGTTAATGGTAAATATAAATTCACCTATCGAGCCACCACCTGTAAGGCTGTTCAAATTATCGTCTGCCAGCATCAGTTGGGTGAAATCAGGTATTAATCCATAGTTTGAACCAATAACCTTTTGTGCATAAGTAATAGCATTTGTATAATCAGCTGTACCTGTATAAACTTGTGCATTTAAATATACACGGGCCAATAATGCCCATACTGCTGCCTGGTCCGCACGTCCGTATTGATTTTGATTAGGCTTAACCATTAAAGGATCAATGGCTTTCAATTCACTTACAATATAGGCATATAGTGCTGCACGTGTAGTTTGCGGAGGGATAACTGAACCAATTTTTGTTGCATCTGTTATAAATGGCGGATTACCAAAAATATCCATTAAAACCCAGTACTGATAAGCACGTAAAAAACGCGCTTCGGCAGCGTAATATCCAATATTGGTTGCATCGGCTCCGGTAATGCCACGGCTGGCTAACATAGCAGGGGTTGACTGCTGCAGAAAATTGTTACATAAAGTGATCTGGTACATGCACCGGTAATATAAGCCCTGGGAAATGGCGTTAGTTGCAGACCATACCATATTATGCAGGTCCTGTACGCCAGGGTCTCCATAAGTAATTACAGCTTCATCGGTTGTAAGCTCCTGGCAGTTCCAAAATAGACGAAAAAAATCTGATGTGCCCTCATCAATACCTGCTATGTCTCCCTGTCCGTTAGGCCCCTGATTACCTGTAAGAGCGAAACTTCCGTATACTTTCGCCATGGCCTGGGTATAACCAGTAGGGGTGCTGAACACTTGTTGTGAAGTAACGGCATCATTTGGTGAAAGGATCAGCTTTTTTTTGCACGATGTAAGACCAATGGCTAATAAGCCGACCATGGTCATTATTTTTATTAAATTTCTTTTCATGTTAAATTTATTATTGTAATTCAATTACAAATTTTATAAACTAAGATTTAAACCCAATACATATGTTCTTGGCCGCGGATAAAGGTTATTATCAATACCATTGGTTACTTCCGGATCAACTCCTTTGTATTTGGTAATGATAAATACATTATTGACATTCGCGCTGATTCTCAAATTGCCGGTGTTTTTAAATACCCTGCCAAAGTCATAACCTATATGTATATTATCCATTCTGAAGAACGACGCGTTCTGAACAAAATAATCAGACAGATATTCATTTGAAGCATTTACTCCTGTAAAGCCTGTTTCCAATACATTGGTTGAACCGTTAAACAAACTTATAGGGTTTATGAAGTTGTTTCTGAAACCAGTAGCTGAGTAAATATTATTATAAACATAGTTACCTACGTTGGCCCTGGCCGAGAAACCCAAGCTGAATTTTTTCACCCGTACGTCTGAACTAATGCCGAAATACTCTTGAGGGTCCGGGCTATGTGCAACTGAAAGATCTGCACCGTTGATTTTACCGTCTCCATTCTTATCTAAAAATACGCCATCAAGCGGCTTGCCGTTTGTTCCATAAACCTGTTGATAAGTATAGAAAGAATTTTTAGCATAGCCAATCTGGTCTATTTGTATAGTCGTTCCTATACCGCCAGCTATGTTTCCCACCGGTAAGCCCGGAAAATTCGGGTTCGGTATCGCGGTTAAGTTAGTTATCTTATTCCTGTCGATGGTAGCATTTACTCCGGCAGTCCATGAAAGGTCTTTTGTGTTAATTATTTTTACGTTAACGCTTAGTTCCAAACCTTTATCCTCCATATTACCAACGTTTGCAACAATCTGATTACCAAAGTTACTCCCGGCAGGCTCGTTAATAGTAGCTAACAGGTTTTTTGTTTTTCGGTAATAAAGATCTAAACTACCGGTAATACGGTCGTTAAGAAAACCAAAGTCGATAGCAGCATTGGTAGTAGCTGTTGATTCCCATGTTCTGCCGGGATAAAATGCTCCCGGACGGTATACCTGGTAATAGGTGCCATTACCAAATTCATATTGGGCAGCCCTGTTACCTAAAGAATAAGGAGATAAATAATCATAATTGCCAATCCCGTCCTGGTTGCCGGTAACACCGTATTCCACGCGTAATTTTAAATTAGATAGTGTTTTGTTATTTTTAAGAAAGTCCTCGTTGCTGATAACCCAGGCACCGGCAACTGAGGGGAAATAACCGGTACGGATACCCGGCGCAAATTTGGTTGATACATCTTCGCGTATAGTACCGGTTAATAAGTATTTGCTATCATAAGAATAATTTACCCTTCCGTATAGTGATGCTAATTCGCTTTTTTGGAGATCAGTTGGATAATTAAAAAGCGAATTTGGTTTTACCTCGCCGTTACTGAAATAATTCAAGTAGTTAGTAGAAGTGGTCGAAAATGTTTGGGTTGAATAACCTGCAACCGCATCAACGTGGCTTTTGATAGATTTAAAATCGTGCGAATAGCTTAAATAACCCTCAAATGTGCTGTTTCCGATAACGCTTTTATATTTAGAATTATTACCTCGCTGCACAACGCCGTTGGCATCCTGTGCGCCGGGGTATTGTGAGGCTGCTGTGGCCGGTATGATATCATAGCCCTGTCCGTTTGATCCGTCATAGGATAAATTTACATTGGCATGCAGGTCAGGAAAGAAATGTAATTTATAATCTAATGCCAAGCTGGTAATAGCTCTGTAAACGGTACTCCTGTTAGTCTCTTCTTCCAACAAACCAAGCGGGTTTCTGGCTGCCAGGGTATTTAAATTTTCGGGATTAGAAGCAGATGGAGACAACATTTCGTAATATCCGCCATAGGCACTATTGCCTGAATAAACCGGATCTGTTGGATTAAAGCTGGCTGCGCTGCCAATAGCGCCCATGTTTGCAAAACGTTGTTTTACCTGCGAACCTAAAAAGTTAAAATTAATCTTTAAGTGGTCGGTAAATAAGCTCGGGCTTAAGTTAACTGCACCTGTAAAGCGTTGCAGTGAACTTGTCTTTAAAATACCGTTCTGGTCGGTATATCCAACTGAAACGCGGTAAGGTAATTTGCCGGCCGAGCCCGATACGCTCAGGTTATTATCCGTAGTAAGTGCTGTTTGATAAATTTGTTTTTGCCAGTCGGTATTGGCGGATCCTAATTGTTTTAAATATACTGTATCTCCGGGAGCTGTAGCCTGCTGTTTGATGTAGTTACGAAACTGATCAGGTGATAACACAGATGCTTCCTTTGTTAGCTTACTAACAGAAAATTGTGTGCTAAAATTAATTTGTGGTTTGCCGCTTTGTCCCTTTTTGGTAGTAATGATAATTACACCATTTGAAGCCCTGTTACCATAAATGGCGGCAGCAGATGCGTCTTTTAGGATAGAAAATGATTCAATGTCATTTGGATTGATCAAATCAAGCGTGTTTGCTGCGCCGGGAATGCTTGAGTTACTTAGGGGTACTCCGTCAATAACAATAAGTGGGTCATTACTTCCGTTTACGGAAGCACCGCCGCGGATACGGATGGTGCTTCCTGCACCAGGGGCACCGCCATTTGAAATAATGGAAACACCAGCAACTTTACCCTGTATCAATTGCTCGGGGGTTGTGATAGCTCCCTGGTTAAAGTCCTTTCGGCTAACTGTTGCAATTGAACCCGTAAGGTCTTTTTTCTTTTCGGTACCGTAACCAATAACTACTACCTCGTTTAAACCTGTGTTTTGTGGCTGCAAACTAAAGTTTATTGTAGTTGCCGTGGCGGGAATCGTAACGGTTTTTTTTGAATCAGTATAGCCAATAAATTTGGCAGTTATTGTGTAATTACCTGCTTTAACACCAGTAATAGTGTAACTACCATTCGCATCGCTTGTTGCACCAAGGGTTGTTCCATCAATGCTAACGGAGGCTCCCGGCAAGGGCTGATTGGTTTCATCAATCACCTTACCTGTTATACTTCCTGTTTGCGCAAATGCTATGACTGAAAACATCATAAACACGCACAGGAGTACATACTTTTTTGAGTAATTTTTTCTCATATACTTTTTTTGTTTTGAAATTAATCTGGGCTTTTTATGCCGGTTACAATTGGTTTGTTGTTTTTGCTGAAACAACGTGTGACTAATTTACATTAAGAAGTAATAAATGCAAATATTATATAAAAGATAATTTTCATGAGTTTTTTATGCTTAATTTTAACCAAAAAGCAATGTAAAATTGGTGTTTTTTATTTACTTAAAACCGGTAATTTTCCCTTAAATTTTGCGAAAAACGCACTTTTTTCAATTAAAAAGTGTAAAAATTACACAATTGATAATTTTACTAATATGCAACCTGTTTCCGGGAACGTTCCCGGAGAAATAACTGTTATTTATACATTTTATAATGATGAAATTTTTTTTTTTCTGCGCGTTTTTACTTTTCGGTCAAATTTTTTTGTTGCAGAGACCGTAGATAATTGTCATTAAAACGGTAAAACCGCATCTGTAAAAGTGTAAATTACACACTTGTTTTTGACGGGCAATTTTGGCAATTGAACCAATAGGTAGGGGCTATTTGAAAAGGCTGGTTATTTGGTATTGCTTTTGGGTTTCCTGATGTTAATCTTTTGGAATTCATAACCCAGGTTCCCGTTAAAATCGCAGCCTTCCATTATTATGGTATAAGTAGACGGCTTCCCGGCAGCATAAAAGTATACGGTAGCTTTACCGTTATCGTCCGTGATAATATTGGGCTCCCAATCAAGGGTTGAGCGCAGATCCTCTATGTGCTTTACGGTATCTTTTACTGTATATTTGGGTTTATAAAACTGTTTTGGCCAACTAATTGCCAGTGGTTTATACAAATACATTCCCGGTGTGTTTTCGATCATAGGATTGCCCGAACGCGTTGTGATTTCAACAAATGCGAAATTGTCCGCAGGTGCCATAGGAAAAAATTTATTATCATAATTAGAAGCGTACTTAGGTGATGAAATAATTTCCATCCCCTTAATGTCTTCGGCACTGTTAAACTCAATATATTGTTTAAAATTAAAGAGATTGTATAATTGGTCTATCCTTTCGCCATTGACGATGAGAAATATGGGCTTCCTATAAATATAATACCAGATCCGTATAGTGTCATGATGTATTTCTAGAACTTCCCGAAACCCTTTTATATTTTGTTCAAATAATTGCCTGAATGTCTTCTTCCCGGCTTTTTCCAGATCCTTCTCATCTAAGACGACGTCGGCATTGCCCGGGCCATTTAAATTTTGAGACCCCTGAACAATCTTCTTTGCCGTTATTTTTACTTCTTTCAGTATATGTCCGTTTCCTGGAAAATATTCCAGTTGTTTGGCCATGGCATTACTTTTTGTAAAGCTTAGTAAAGTAGTATCGCTGTTTACATACCAGGGTTCTAATACCGGGTAAGCCGGTTTTGTGAAAGCAGGTGGCGGTATTTCATCCACATTTACGGTTACATTAAAGCTATTGCCGCTCCCGTTTACGGCTTTTATTATA
>JAQNCM010000344.1 GCA_029237615.1 Mucilaginibacter sp. | reverse complement strand
GCTCTTCCGATCTCGTTACCGAAAGCGTGTAATTCTGTAATAACAGGTTAATATAATTTTTATCCAGTAATTCAACTTTTGGCTGATCTGTCTCTGTAAACTTAATAGCCAAAAACTCCAGCATGGCAGCTTCATTTACTTTTGGAAAATGAACCTGCAGATGGGTATCTGCCAAAATTTCCCCTACAAATTGCGATGGTTCCTGTTCTTTGCCATTTTTATCATTGCCGGCAAAAGAAATAGACAGGCATTGTTTAGCCCTGGTAATGGCCACATAAAACAATCGTCTTGATTCTTCCTTTTGAGCGATGTCATCATCAGCAGCCTGGGTCAGGGTATCGGGATAACTGAATCCATAATTACGTCCCTTGCTATCCCATATCTTTTTTGTGCAGCCGATAAGAAAAACATGCTCAAACTCCAGCCCTTTTGATCCGTGCGCTGTCAAAAAATTAATGCCATTCTCCGAAAATATCACCTGATTTAATGACAACCGGATCTTATTTTCTTTCATCAGGTTTATAATGGAAATAAAATCTGAAAGTTTAATTTCCGGGTTCTTTCGGCTTTCATCCTTCAAAAAATCAAAGAAGTTGGTGAGCACCTGCATATACCAGCCTTTATCAGGCTGTTGCATAATATGTTTCAGGATGCCCATTTTAGCTATCACCTGTTGAAAAAGTTGCTGCAAAGTATTGCTGGCTGAATATTTCAACAAGTAATCGATATCATTCGCCACAAATTTCATTCCCTGATCCGGCGTTTGGTCAAACAGACCAGGCTGTGCGGGGGTACGCATTTGGCTAATATAGCGACGCAGAGATGTCTTTGGCTCGTTATTATTGTTTGTACTATAATTTTCTTTAGCTACCGCGACACTTGCCTTCGCGATCTCAATTGGTGGGATTTCGAAAAAATCATAATGCATGATCTCGAATAATAATTCGTCTCCGCTGTAGGGCGAATCCATTTCCATTGCCAGGTAACGCAGGATATTGATAATCTTTTCGCCAAATGGCAAAGTAAAAATATCGATTTTACGTTTGGTATTAACTGCGATGTGCTGTGCATCGAGGTATTGTACCAGGTCTTCAACCTGGTTATGGTTACGGTAGATCACAGCAATCTCTCCCGGTTCAGTCCCTTTTTCCAGCAATTGTTTTATCTGACGGGCTACGTCGGCCAATTCTTTGTCAGGATTTTCATATTCGCATATTACCGGCTCAACAACCAGTTCATTAAACCGCGGATGCGCAGCCTGCAGATTTTTGTCGAGCGTTAATTGGGTAGTTAAACGTTCCCGGTTGTTGTTTATCAGTGCTTTTGAAATATCCAGAATATGCTGATTAGAGCGGTAATTGTGTTTTAATACCACCGTTTGCAGCGTGTTCACATAATCAGTGGCAAAATCAAGGATATTCTTCATATTAGCCCCCTGGAATTTAAAGATCGACTGATCATCATCGCCTACCACGAACACGTTTGGCGTCTCCCAATAATTCAGGATAAACTTCAGCAGCTCGTTTTGTGAACCGCTGGTATCCTGAAACTCATCCACCAAAATATATTGGTAACGCTCCTGGTAACGGCGCAGCAGATCTTCATTTTCGCGAAAAGCTTTCAGCACCCAAATGATCATGTCATCATAATCATACCGGCCGCGCTCCTTCATTTTTTTATCAAAGTTTTGATATTCGCCCACTGCTGCCAGCAGCTTTTTCATGAGGTCGTGCGCCTTGTCTATATCCTTTTGTTTCGGATCCCCTGCTTTTATACCGTTTTTAGGGTTGGGTCTTTTATAGATAAACTCCTCCCTGTTAGGCAGATCAGCCAGGTATTCATTCACTGCTTTTTCAATAGCCGCCTCATCCCATCCCTCACTTTTCATGGTCGAAAAAAGGCCTTTTAAACGTGGGGCATCGTAATACACCTCACCTGTAAACCGCTTTAACAAATGGTCGTTTGGAAATTCATCCACCAGTTCCCGGAAAAGCATAGCCGATTCGAGATCTGACAATGCCTCAAGGGTCAGTTTGCCGAAATAGTCAAGGTTTTCCTGGATAATTTCATTACAAAACGCATGGAAGGTATAGATGTTAACGCGGTAAGCCTCAGGACCAATAAATTCAAACAAACGTTTGCGCATGGCAACTGCTCCGGCATCCGTGTAGGTGAGGCACAAAATCTCGTGCGCATTGGCATCTGTCTCCAGCAATATTTTACCAATCCTGGCAGCAAGGATTTGTGTTTTTCCTGTGCCCGGTCCGGCTATCACCAAAACAGGGCCGTCCATTTTATTAACGGCGGCTAATTGTTCAGGGTTTAGCTGGGCCAGTGCCTGCTGAAATTTTTCGTTGTATTTATTGGCGGCAGATGGAATCATTATTTAGTAAATATAACAAAGATGCAGGCAGATGTAAAGGGGTAAGACGATTGTTACCTTTTTGAAAAGTTTATTCTTTCACCACTGCCACCATCGGATAAAACTCATAGGTATTTATTGCGGATGCAGGGTCATTGGCTATAATTGTTTTCACCTGTTCTTCATTCTCAGCATTAACAACTGCCATTCCATAGGCTGCGTTAGGATCAAAAACAGGCCCGAAAACAATGATCACTCCTTTATTGGCCAGATCTTTTAAATAAGCAGCATGCCGGTGCATAATGGCTCTTTCTTCAGGAGTCATATCCTGGGCAAATGTTGGCCGGCATGGTACGAGTTTCAGAAAGTAATGAGTGGTTTGCATATTTTATGTTGTGATAGATAATTCAATTATCGGTAGCATGAGCCAGTACAACAATATCTGTTACTTCCAAAATTTGTTTAGGGTATCCTATTAGCACCACATTTATCATGGCCCGACCCAATTCTGCCAGCGTGCTTACAAATTTAGGGAATACCGCTCTGAAAAATGGGTACATCCAACTTAAATATTTATAGTAAGGAAGCGTGTTCTTCAATCCTTTAGTCGGATGCATATAACCTGGCCTGAAGGCGAACACCTGTTTAAAAGGCAGCTTCATCAAATCATTTTCGGTTTTTCCTTTAACCCTCGCCCACATTGACCGTCCTTTTTCGCTGCTATCGGTTGCTCCCCCGGAAACATAACAAAAAGTCATGTCAGGATTTACTTTGCTTAAAATTTCTGCAACATTCATAGTTAACGTATAGGTCAGCCTGTAATATTCAGGCTCTTTCATACCAATTGATGAAACACCAAGGCAAAAATAGCAGGCATTATACCCGCCAAGCTGGCTCACAATTTGGGTGATATCAAAAAAATCCGTGTGAATGATCTCTTTTAGTTTAGGGTGAACAACCCCACAAGGTTTACGGTTAATTACTAAAACTGCCTCTACTTTTGGATGTAACAAACACTCGTGCAGCACGCCTTCGCCTACCATGCCGGTTGCCCCTGTTATAATAGTCCTTATTTTTGAGTCCATTTTTTATTTTAACAAAGTTATTATATAAATAGAACCCTGAACATATTTAAATGTTTAAAACCAATAACTGTAGCCTATAGAAGCCACAGCAGCGCCGGTGTTATTTTTACCGTTTGATGGGTCTTTTTGTATGTTTCGCAAACCGTAATTACCGCCTATCTCAATAAAGATGAAGGTTGCGTCTATCCTATCCAGTTTAACGGCCATCCCTATATTACCTTCTACGCCGTAATTTAATGTCTGCAACTGGCCTTTTAGATCCATTGTGTGATCAAACGACTGTGGGGGAATAGGAAAGGGTTGTTTACCTGCCTGGTCTTCATAAATTTGACCTGATCCGGTAGACGCCTGCTTTGCATTTACCAAATAACTCGCAAATGGACCTCCATCAATATATACGCGTAGGGGCAAGTATTCAAAATTCCAATTTAACTTAATCAAAATGGGCAGCATTAAATAATTTAACGAAATCTTATTTTTAAAATTGGCGTAAATGTATTTTGGAGCCGTCCCGTCGGGAAAATAACGTACTGCCTGGGCAGGCGTTGGAAATGCCTGCATCCCGTTTTTCATTCCACCCTGGGATGAATATTCAAGAGTTGGCGCTACAGATAACAGTCCGGATATTTTAATCTCCGTAAATAATGCCGCATCCGGCGCTAAAAATGAACTGTATCCACTGTTTACCGGATTACCTCCGCTGCTGCCTGCACTTAAATTGCTAAGGCTTATTCCGCCTTTTATACCAAAACCAATGTTTCGGGCGTACGGATTATCAGCTTGTCCGTAGGCATTAAAAATTGTGAAAAATAAAATAAAAAACAGGAGATAAGGAAATAAGTATTTCAATGCCAATAGCTTATTAAAGGTTTAACGATAATTTATCAATAAAAAGTTGTTAAATTATCTCTACCATTAATCCGCCCACCTAATTTAACTTTAACTTAATCCCCTAAATATAAAAATAATAAATTTATTAATGTAACTTATTGTATTGTATTATAATTATTACAAGCGATTACCCATGCCGGTGGTAAATAAAGCATTAATTGTAACAGGCAGCCTTCCGGTGGGATGCATTTGCCTGGTAATTACTTTTACGGCCGAATGTTGCAACTCATCCGTCATTTGGTAACAAACCAACAAAGCCCGGCATTTCTCTATTCCGGGTAAGCCAGCTATTGTATACGCATTTGCAAACACACTTATTACGGTATTACTGTGTGCTGCCGCTTCACTGATAAATGATTTCACTCCATTGCTATAATCAAGTTTGCTTGCCGGGCGTATCCGGGTGTCATTTATACTTATATAAACCTGGTCATATTGTTTAAGGGTTTGCAATAGCGCTTTCAACACAGCATCCGGCGTATCTTTATCCACCTGAAATAATGTATCAATCGCATACCATTCCGCTAATCCACGCTGAAAAGCCGTCGGCTGTTTAACCCCTATGCTGATTATAGCAGTTTTTTGTAAAGGATTCATTTGCAGATCTGCCGCATCCCCCTTTAAAACGGTCACGGCACCATCACTCAGTTGCTGAATAAGTTCCTTTTCCGAAGGCCTGTTGAGGTCATTGGTTAATTGCTCAATCGCTGTTTCGTGATAATGATTTAAACCGGTCCAATATTTGGCTGCCAGTATTTTTTTCACCCTGGCATTCAATTCGTCATCTACCATTTTATTTTTACGCGCCGCTTTACGGATCATCTTTATCGCCCTGGCAGAATTTTCTGATAGCTCGATTATATCGTTGCCAGCCAAAAAAGCTTTTAAATCTGCTTCTCCATTGGGGAAATATTTTACAACCGCCTTCATTTCCATTGCATCGGATACAACCAGCCCTTTAAACCCCAACGAATCTTTCAGGGTACCGGTGACAATTGGCCTTGATAAAGTGGAAGGCAGGTTGCTGGTGCTGTCTAACGCCGGGATATCCATATGGGCTATCATTACCCCACTTATGCCGGCGTTTATTGCCTCCCTGAACGGATATTCCTCCAGCGAGTCCAGTCTTCTGCGATTAAAGGGCAATAATGGCAAATCCAGGTGTGAATCTACATTCGTATCTCCGTGCCCGGGAAAGTGCTTAGCCGTGGTTAAAAGGCCTTCATCCTGCATACCCTTAAAATAAGCAATGCCCTTTGCAGCAACATTATATTTATTATCACCGAATGACCGGTAATTAATCACCGGGTTATTTGGATTATTGTTAATGTCCATGTCCGGGCCAAAGTTCATTTGCATACCCAGTCGTTTAAAATCATATGCTACCTGCTGGCCCATTTTGTATATAAGGGAGTTATCCTGGATAGCACCAAGCGTCATTTGATAGGGGAACGAGGTGGTTGAATCCAGCCGCATGCCTACGCCCCACTCGCCATCCATTGCAATTAATAATGGAACCTTAGCCAATTTTTGATACCGGTTAATCAACCCGGCCTGCCTTACCGGGCCTCCCTGGAAAAAAACCAGGCCGCCAATTTTTTCTGATTTTATTACAGCGGCAACAGAGTCCTCATAAGCAAGGCCCTTATCAGTATGCGCCCTTACGAAAAATAGCTGTGCCACTTTTTTCTTCCGGTTCATCTTTTTGAAGACGGAATCGACCCAATAACTTTGTTGTTTTAATGACGATATAAACCCCTCTTTTTGCGCAGATACGTTAATTGTTATAAGGTTGATTATAAATACTAAGCCCCATTTAACATGCTTTTTGCAGATTTCCATAATTCAAATGTAGCTTAATCTAAGTTTCATGGCATGATTTTTAGTTAGATAAGTTGCTTTTACCGGCAATCGATTTATTTTCTATTGATTTAATATCTGGCAGTTTACAACAACTCAAAAAAAAAGACTATGTGAATAAACCTTTGCTGCAATTTTTACTCTATGGATTATATAAAACGCAACATGTTATGAAAAAACTTCTTTATTTAGCAATATGTCTCTTATTTGCAGGCTCAGTAAGCGCACAAGGTTATTATTATGGTCCGCGCCGTATTGTAAAGCGCCCGCCGCCGCGTCGCCAGTCGGATGATTTTTATAAAGTGAAGGTCGGTGTAGCCGGCGGTTTGACATTGGCTGACGCTGTTAACGCTTACAACGCCAATTACAGCACAGGTACTATTGCGGCCTTCCACGTTGGTTTAACCCTGGATGTTCCTTTGATCTACCCGTTATCCTTTGCACCGGAAGTATTATATTCACAAAGAGGGTACGCTGCTCAAACTGCCGACGGCAATTTTACACAACGGAGCAATTTTATCGATGTTCCATTACTGGCAAAGTTCCGGATGTCGCCAAACGTTAATTTTGTGATCGGTCCCCAGTTATCATTCCCTATATCAACGACCAATACTTATGATAACGGATTTGCACTAACTGCGCAGGATCACTATAATACAACCTCAGATAAAACTGTTGTAGGGGGCGTGATCGGGGTTGGTTTTGACATTAATCGAAGTGTGGAGCTACGATTTAGGTACACATATGATTTCCAGGAAACAAATGATAACAGCTACTATGTTCCCGGATACCACAATGAGTCGTTTCAAATAGGATTAGGATTTAAGTTTCAATAATAATTTTCTGATCGAATTAGAAAGCCATTTCGATAATTGTCGAAATGGCTTTAAATCCTCTTTAATCTACCTTCTTAAATAGTGATTTAGCCCATTTTTTGATCCTGCTTTTTAGTGAATTTTGTTTTCTCCGTCTCTCAGCTATATGGAAATCACGGTTCATAATGGATAAATCGGCTTGTTTTTCGGGCACTATGAACACCGGGTGTGTTATTTCTTCAATTTCTCTTACCGGAATACCGGCATATACGCTTTCTTCCTGTATAGTATGCGTAGCGTTTGAACTAAAACCTATGTTTGAGATCAGATTTTCATTCGGTATGATAACAAGCCCATTATTGAAGAAGTTAACAAAATCCAGCGGATAAGCCCACGAATTAATCTTACCTGCTTTTAACTCTTTAAAAATATTTACCCAGCTTTCAACCACTAAAGGGTCTTCGTAAATATTCTTCATTTCATCGGTTATATCTTCCTCTCTATATTCAACAAGGTCCTTATCATAATCATCCCAGGCCCTTTTCCAGCTTGCCCAGCCCCAAACGTGTGTTCTGTTTGAAAAATAATAGCTGTATTTCCCCCATTTTTTACCTAGTTGTAAATTACACCCTGTGATATGCCTTATGCGAGTATCATGCCGGTATTTCTCCAGCAGCACATCACAAAACTTAAAAAAACTATTTGCAGGCAAACAATCATCTTCCAATATGATACCTTCTTCTTCCTGATCAAAAAACCAATTGATGGCAGCCGAAACGGCATCCCTGCAACCTGCATTCTCATCTCTGAAAAGTGTTTTCAATTCACAATCCCAATCAACGGCAGTTGCAATTTCTTTCGCTTTCCTGCACAATACGGCATCATCAGGATGACCCTTACGCGGGGCATCGGCCGCAATATATAAACGTTTTGGCTTAGCTGCCCTGATCTGATCAAATACCTTTTTGGTTGTATCGGGCCTGTTAAATATGACAAATAATACGGCCGACGTTGTTTGATAGGATACTTTAGACATTTAAATTAAGCTAAAATAATGTATCACTACCACCTTATTAAAATTAAAGAATTTCGGTATCATCAGATTACTTTTTTATGGGGTCGCGCATCTCGCCAGGTTTAGTTTTTAGCTTTGTTATTTTACGGGAAATTTTTTTTACTATTTTCCTGTTAAATAAAAAGGTATTCGCAGCTGAAGGTGATAACCTGAAATCGGCAATTGTGGTGATAATGGTACGACTGCGCATAAACTTAACATACTTCGCAATCAATTGCTTTAAAAGACTATGGTAACTTTCATCCGGATTACCGTAGCTTTTGTGGGTCAATTTAAAATCAATAGCATATGCAGAATAGCCCAGTACCTCGGCTACCAGGCAAATATCCGTACCGTATAGATGAAAACCATTTAGATTATGTGACAAAGAAAGATTTGCTGCTCTTTTAATTACCATGAAATGTTCATCAATACTGCAAACTTTTTGCGGTAATTTACATTCCTTTTGCACAAATCCGTCTCCATAAACCAGGTGAATGGCTACCCGGTGGTAAAGGTTATTTTCAATTCCGCCAGCGTTACTTAGGATAGCCCAATTTTCGTCTTTCTTGTCAATTTGTTCAATACGCTGGTTTAACATGTCTATCGTATCAAAATTTATCAGGACATCCTGGTGTGATATGATGATATATTCCCCTTTAGCAGTTTGTAAAAACAAATTGATGCCCTGGTATGCGTCAAAACTATTGCCATTAATGTTATCAATATAAATGTACTCGCAAATATCCTTCGTAAAACCGGCGGCCAAAAAAGATTGTACCATTTCCTGGTATTCGCTCATCTCTGTTACCAGTGTAGCGATAGTGAATTTATAAGTATGGTTAAGCCCGGTAATTTTTTGGGGGGAATTTGATTGACCCATTATTTAGTATTCTTAAAGCTTTATTTAATTCTTTCAACTCCAAATAAACAGCGCCGGACCTTATTCATTAATATACAACAACGCTGTAATTTGTGAAAAAATATCTCCCGCCGATTTATCTACGATGTGTTATATGGTTTCGATACCGGGGGACGAACTAAATATTATAGCCGTAGTGTTTGAATATCGGCCTCCAAAAATCAACGTGCCGATCCCAGGCATGACAACCAAAAGGTAACTGGCTATTATTGAGCTTAGTTGCACGTGCCGGCGCGTTTTCAATTGAAAATTTCAAAGCCACTTTATAAGACGGTATGTTTAAAAGCTTCTTTTTCCGGTTAACTTCAACGCTCCAAAATGCGTCTTCATTGAACTCATGTTCATCGCGGCTTAAATACTTTTGTATTTTCAAAAGCATGCTGATGCTTAACGAATGAAATTTACTGACTCTGCGTAACGAAAACCCTCCGTTACCCACCTTATCGTCGAATTGTTTTTTGCCGGGAACCCCTTTTTTAGTAATGTTATACCGTGTATAAATGTTAAACAAGATTTTATAAGAAAGTTCTTTTAATAAGTGGGGGTAGTCTTTTTTTCGCAGCCAGGGTGCACCTATATAATCATAATCCTGTTTACACCAATAAATAAGGTCATCGGTAAATACAAATGCATCCAGCTGGTAAATTAAGATATATTCATATTCTAAGAACTTTTCGTAAAATAAATCAGCCAGCATTAAGGAATTATAACCTTTGATGTTTTTAAAGTATTTGTCTTCAAAACTTATCACATTAGAAAAACTGATAATATCATCCATTTCAGGCAAAACCAAATTTTGAGGTTTAATGGCTATTTTGGGATGATTAGACAACACTTTTTCACATTGTTCTAAAGCTATTTTTTCATATGCTGAAATCGTATTACGATAAAAGGGAATTACTACAGCAACCTGGTATTTTTCACTCATAACTTTAATGGCTAATGTAATAAATTTATTACAGTTGAGAATTAACTGCCTTGCGGCATTTTAAAATTTATTACTCAGCATTAAAGGTTTGCATATCTATCAATTTCCGGTATAATTTATTATTCTCAATGAGCTCATGATGTGTTCCCTGCTCAACAACTTTACCATTTTCTAAAACGATAATAATATCAGCGTTTTGTATGGTGCTTAAACGGTGGGCAATTATTAATGAGGTACGGTTTTTCATCAGGTTATTTAAAGCATCCTGTACCAGTTTTTCCGATTCAGTATCAAGCGCAGAAGTAGCTTCATCCAGCAGCATTATTGGCGGATTATTTAATACGGCCCTGGCTATACAAATACGCTGCCGCTGTCCACCGGAAAGCTTCGTGCCCCTGTCGCCGATGTTGGTTTCATACCCATTTTCAGTTTCTAAAATAAAATTATGGGCATTTGCTATACGGGCAGCGGCTTCTACTTCTTCCATTGTCGAATCAGTTTTACCAAAAGCTATGTTGTTAAATATGGTATCATTAAACAATATAGATTCCTGGTTTACTATACCCATCAATGCCCTTAATGAATCCACCGTTACTTTCTGTATGTTTTTTCCATCAATCAAAATCCCGCCGGTCTGGGGCTCAATAAATCTTGGGATCAGGTCCATCAGGGTTGATTTGCCTCCGCCCGAAGGGCCGACCAATGCTACCGTTTTCCCTTTTGGCACTATGATATCAACGTCTGACAAAACCGCCCGCTCCTGGTAAGAAAATGTAACATTCTTAAATTCAATGCTGTCATTAAACCCGCTAATAGTAACTGCATCAGGAGCATCTACAATTAATGGCTTTTCATCAATCAGCGCCAACACCCTTTCACCTGCTGCTATTCCTGAATGTATGTTACTAAATGAATCAGACATTGCTTTTGCGGGACGCATTACCTGTGAAAACAGGGCAATGTAGGTAATAAAAGTTTCCGGCTTTAGGGATGAGGTGTCTTTTATAAAAATAAGGTGTCCCCCATATAACACAATGCCTGCAACCATAGCTATTCCAAAAAATTCAGACACCGGCGAAGCCAATTGCTGACGCCTTGCCATTGACCGTATAATTGATGAATACCGGTTGTTTTCTTTATCAAACTTGTTTTTTATAAATTCAGTAGCATTAAATGCTTTAATGATTTTTATGCCGGATAAAGCTTCATCTAAATAGCTTATCATGTTTCCATACGTTTGTTGCGACGAAATGGCTTGTGCCTTTAAACGTTTTACAATTTTTGCTATAACAAATGCCGAAACGGGTATGATTAGTAAGGAGTAAAATGTTAGATTAGGCGATATAGCAAATAACCACGCCATATAGGCAATTAAAGTTAAAGGCTCTTTAAAAACAACCTGCAGGGTGCTGGTCACTGAAAATTGCACCACCTGCACATCCGAAGCTATTTTAGAAATAATATCCCCTTTGCGTTCATTATTAAAAAAGCCTAAATGTAAGTTCATTACATTGTTAAATACACTCCTTCTGAAATTTAACAGGGTATGTACCCGCAGGTTTTCCATTGTGCGCTGCGACAAATACCGGAATAGATTAGCCAATAAAGCAGATACAATAATAGTAGCGCACACAAATTGCAAAGTTCCCCATGGCCCATATTTGTTTAACATGTATTGTACGTAATAATTAAAAGTACCCATAATGTCATAAAACGATGGCCGGGGACCCAGCCTTACAAAATGGGCTTGTTTATCTGAAAATAATGTTTGCAGTAAAGGAGCGAGTAATGCAAGATTCAGCGTACTAAATATTACTGAAAATATGGTTGTGATAATATATGGAATAGCAAATTTTTCAATTGGTTTTGCAAAAGAAAGAAGCCGGAAATAAGTCTTCATTAAGAAATAAAATAAAACACGCAAAGCTAACAGATATTAATTAAATACTGTTATGCCAAACAATGCCGCTCAGGGCAAACGCATTAAAATAATTTAAAGAATGTTTGGATTAAAGGAGGAGCCATAATATGGAGATTGAATCATTCTATAAACAGGCTACTCCTAACGGAGTCAAATGAATGTTACAAAACGGGTTATTGGCTCCGGCCTCCTGTTTATAGAAAAGAAAACGAAAAAGTTTACGGATCCATAGGAGTCTCCTCTATGCAGACGGCTTTGGAGCGACAACGGACAGAATTATTTTAATGCGTTTGCCCAGCAATGCCGCCGATAATGTCAACATTTATTGTAATATTAATTTCCGAGCTGACGTCCAGACAGTTGCTGCATCAACATTTGCAACGCAGGGATGGGGCTCATTTTCACCTGTTAAAAATCTGCAATTCCAATTACAGTAATAACAATCCAATTTTTGATATAAACACAGCGGCTTGTGAATGAACTGTTCAGGATAAGGCGCAAAACGGCCAAAATGCCCCCCTCCTAAAATACAAATGCTTTTTGTTTGCGTAGCAGCCGCAATATGAATGGCACTTGTTTCATTGGCTATCACTAAAGAAGCATTGCCAATAATATCTATTAGCTGGATTAAGGATGTTTTACCTATTAAGTTAATAACACTGTTTGCCGGCAGCGATTCAGTTAAGTATTGCCCTAAATATATCTCGCCGACACTGCCTGCTAGGTAAACAGATTGCGATGTATGCTGTTTAATGAGCCCTATTAATGTTTTGAATTTTTCAGCATCCCACGAACGCTTTAAATTCCCGGCTCCGGGGAAAATCACTATTCCCGTTGGCTGCATTTTATTAAATGGCAATGATGGGTAAGGAAGTGAAATTTCGCAATCCAGGATTTCCTGAAAAAAAAATCCTGATCTTTCAAATTCGAATGAAATATCTGAGGGGAGAATTAGCTTTTGGGTATAAAATTTATCCGTCCTGGTTTTATACCGTGGCGGGATGCCTTCATTATCACCTTCAAATCCGATAATTTCTTTTGATGCGGTAAGTGCAGCCAGCCCATCAGTAATTAACAGGCGTGTATACGATGGTTGTAAAACTATCTCATAATTGTTTTTAAATAACTGCCAGCCGAGTTTTAGTAATGTCAGCGGTGCATAATACAGTTTCTCCGGATCGACAAAGATAAAATCATCTGCAAATTCGCTGTCATATTTCAATGCAAGCTCTTCCCATAATTTATTCCCAAGTAAAGTAATGCGGTAGTGTTTAAATCTTTTTGATTTTTTTAGGAGTTCAAGGTAATTTCTGAACAGGATATAATCGCCGATCGCATCGGTTTTAATGATTAACAAACACTTTTGGTCGGATCTGAATTTTGACAAGACCTTAAAAAATACCGGAAATTTAAGTAATATAAAACGGCTTAGTCTGAATAAATTTCGGTTTTTATATTGCATTCGGCTGATCGCTGTTCAAAATTAACGGAGATAAACGACGTTTGTATAAATAAGTTCAAAAAAAGAAAATTAAATTTAAAAACTATTATTTTGCGACTCAGGATTAACATTGTAACTATTGAAATCATTTATCGATGTGGTTAAAGAAGTAAGGGTTTCGAATGCACAACGTACAAACGGGATGATTTCTATAATAATTGTAACTTATAATGCTGATGCCCATTTACAGGCCTGCCTTAACAGTATTTTTAACCAGAAGTATGCTGATATTGAAATAATTATTATTGATGGTAAAAGCACCGATGACACAGTAAAGATTATAAAAGAAAACCAGCACCATATTGCCTATTGGGAAAGCGAAAAAGATAGCGGTGTATATGATGCTATGAATAAAGGAATTTTAAATATTTCTGGCAAATGGGTATATTTTATGGGCGCCGACGATGTGCTTTTACCCGGATTTTCAGATATGGTTATGGAACTTACAAATCCATCCGGCATCTATTATGGAAACGTGATCGCGCAGGGCACAAAAAAACTGGGGGAGTTAACCAAATATCAGTTCGCCAAATTTGGACCCTATCACCAGGCCATTATTTATCCGGTAACCGTATTTGACAAATATAAATTTAATACCGGCTATAAAATATCGGCAGACTTTGCACTTACCCTCAGGCTTTGCAGTGACAAAGCTTTCCATTTTGTCTATAAAGATTATGCGCTGGCAGATTTTAATCCTACGGGACTATCCGCAAACCAGCTAGACATCCAATTTCAAAAAGATAAGGCGGGTTTGATTTTTGATAATTTTGGCCTCAAAACATGGATGAGGTATAAGATACATAAACTTAAAAACAGGCAAAACCCCAGAGCATAACCATGCATTAATTATCACCGTTCAAATTACTTACCAACCATTCAAAATGCTCCTGGAAAAAGAAATCATATCCATTCTCCCCTTCGGGAACAACATTGATAATTTCATAACAAACCTCCAAAATACGCGGCATTTTTAATGCTTCGGCTATTGAATAAGGGAAAGACTGGTTTCCGATAAAAAACTTGCAGCCGGCAATTATTTGCGCCATCTGTAAAAAATCATTTACCTGCAGCCATTCTATTTTGGGGATAAATTGCAATATGTCTTTGTATTCGCTTTCAATCCCTATAAATACGATCTTATCATACTTATTCAAAAATGAATAATCTATTGCCTTGTTTTGATAGCGGCCGCTCCTGGCGATAACAATACTGTCAGCAAATTTTACGTCCGGTTCAACGTCAAGCCATTTTTTCCATAAATCAGGACTAACACCCGTTATGTAACTGCACCAACGTGCAATATTTCCCTGGGTGGGAATTATGCCAGCCCGAAAGTAATCAAGGTCAATATCAATAACCTGGTTGTCGTAAACTTCACATCTGTTAATGTAGTTCTGCGATTGAATTAGCGGCGACAACATATCCGCCATTTTTTGATTGAGCATTACATTGCCAACCGGATGGGTATTATAATTTGGCAAATTTAAAGGGCGGCCCAACCGCAGATATAAATTTATATTAGCACCGGTCAGTTCGTATATTTTTTTAATGGTTGGCAATGCATATATAATATCGCCTGCATTACCACTATGTGTAAGGTTCAGCTGGTTTGTGGCATTGGCAACCGCCTTAATTTTATTTACGTTATTTAATTTTTCGCCCCTTACTAAAAAGTTTGTGAACTGTGACTGCTTGTAATTTATTAAATCCCATTTATAATTCTTATACGCGGGCTTGTTGGTATATTTCAGCCACAGCTTACTTACTAAATTTCTTTTTTTAAACATACATTTTCCAAACTGACATTATGCTTCGGTAAGCTTAAGAAAGACTATCCATTTAAGCATTCATTATATAATTCAAGGTATTGTTTTGCAGTTGATTCCCACGAAAATTTTTCAGCATGTTTTATGATAGCTACGGAACGTTTATTGTCATAAAAATCACGCATTCCTTCATTAAAAATATGCTGCATGTGTTCCGGTTCAAAGCTGTCAAAATAGTAAGCCGCCTCGCCGCCCACTTCAGGCAACGACGTAAACTTTGATAAAAAAACAGGTTTTCCGAAATACATCGCCTCTATTACCGGTAAACCAAAACCTTCGGCAATTGAAGGAAAAACAAAAGCGCTGCAATTTTTATAATACCAGGCTTTATCATTCTCAGTAACCGGCCCTGTTATTATTACCCGGTCTTTACATCCATATTTTTCTGCTTCTTCAATGATCCTGCTCTTGTGCGGCGTTTCAATTCCCGAAATCACCAACTCAAAATCATTCTCTTTTAAAAGAGGGGGTAACAGATGAAAGCCTTTTTGTACCGACAACAATCCGATGGTAAATAAAAAAGGCTTTTTTGGAAGAAAAACCGGCATATGGTTATCAGGTACCGTAAGCTTATCGGCACCGTTATAAATTACCTTTAGTTTGTCTTTCACCTCGGGGATAAACTGCAAAATATCATCAGCTACAAACGCAGAAATCGTCACAACCTTATCACAGCA
>JAQNCM010000338.1 GCA_029237615.1 Mucilaginibacter sp. | reverse complement strand
CACTTTCCCTGGTAGTGGAAGTAACTCTTAAGTATGCATCGCTTGCGGCAAGTATGGTAAAGCGTGGCAAATCGGCTTTGACCAATAACGAGCCGGGTGATTTTTCAAATAGTAGCTGAAAAATATTTTCGGGTAAAACATTTGTTATTGCAAAACTCATTGGCAGGATAACTTGCGCTCAATTTATAAAGTATGAGCATTAATTTGAAATTAATATCTAAAATAATTTTCAATAAGTACTATAATAACTTTTAGCGATTTTTTCTCCGTTTGTTAACGATAAATTTATGAACAGCTAAAAATACTTCAAACAAAAAGTGGATATTTCTATTTAATAGGAGATTTTCAAATTGTTAAAAACCAGATTATTAAACTTAATATGTATTTTAAAATATTTAAAGCAAATTACTATTCTGACATTAGTAAACCGTTATTCAACGGTATTTTTTTTGCAATTGATTCTTTAAATTGCAAATTATCCCAAAATACCTCACAATTACCACACCGGCTACTGCCATTGTGTAATATCAATTTATAAACATAACAAGCTACTCCTAAAATCAGATCATAGCCTATGAAATTAAGCACAGAGATTGCAGTTAGAATTAAAGGTTTTTGGCGCGTGCTGGGGCCGGGACTGGTTACCGGCGCGGCGGATGATGATCCGTCGGGCATTGCAACCTATTCGCAAACAGGCGCTCAATTTGGATACGGGCAATTATGGACAGCCCTGTATATGCTGCCTTTAATGACTGCCGTACAGGAAGCTTGCGCAAGAATTGGTCTGGTTACCGGTAAAGGCATAACCACTATTGTTAGGGAACATTATAGCAAAACGGTTTTATATGCCGTGGTTGGCTTGGTTGTTGTTGCAAACACCATCAATATAGGTGCTGACCTTGGTGCTATGGCGGCTGCAGCCCAGTTGCTTGTCCCCGCTCCTTTCATTGTGTTAACTTTAATATTTACCACAATTATATTGTTGCTTGAAGTATTCACTAACTATAAAGTTTATTCAAAAATATTAAAGTGGCTGGCATTAACTTTATTAGCTTACCCAATTACATTATTTATAGTGCATCAGCCCTGGCCTACTGTATTAAAGGCCACGGTAGTGCCACACTTTGAACTTACCTTTGCATTCTTTTTTATTATTACGGGGGTATTGGGTACTACCATTTCTCCTTACATGTTTTTTTGGGAATCGTCCCAGGAGGTTGAAGAAGATAAAGAGAAAAATTTAATTATAAAGCCAAGCAAAAAACCGCTTATTAGCTGGATAAGCGTACGCAGAATGCGCCTTGATAATACCTTCGGAATGTTATTCTCGGAGTTTGCCACCTGGAGCATTATTGTAGTTGGTGCTACCGTTTTGCACAACAGTGGCGTAACAGATATCAAAACAGCCGCAGATGCCGCCAGGGCATTGGAACCACTTGTGCACAGTTTTCCTCATGCTGGTTTTTTATCAAAACTTATATTTTCAGTAGGTATTATGGGGCTCGGAACATTAGCCATCCCTGTGTTATCGGGTTCAGCAGCTTATTCTGTGTCTGAGGCGTTTAAATGGAAGGCGAGTTTAAACCTGAAATTTGGTAAAGCCAAAGGTTTTTATTTCATAATTATTGCCGCAACCCTGATAGGCTTACTCCTCAATTTTATTGGTGTTGACCCGGTAAAAGCGTTGGTTTATGCAGCAGTATTAAATGGTGTTGCTGCTGTTCCGCTTTTGTATCTGATCCTTAAAATTGCCGCCAACGAAAAAATAATGGGCGAATTTAAAAGCGGCTGGCTTTCAAAAACTATATTATGGGTAACGTTTATTGCAATGGGTGCTGCCGCGATTGCCATGTTTTATACTGTTTTACATTAGACGCAGCGTTAGGACGTGCATCCGAAGAAGATGACTCACCGATACTTTTTCACTATGAAGGTACTTGTATATGATCTTACTTAAAATTGAACAACCACGCATTCTTTCATCTAAATTAAAAAAATTATCCAATTGTAACATCTCCTTTAAATTTAAAAATCTAAAAAACAATTTCGTTGTAGTTTTTATTATAGGTCTTATTTATAACTTGATTTCGCATTAATTACATTTCAGGATAAAAAATATATTAATAATCAATTTGCAATACATGACAAAGGCTCATAAAGATAAAAAGTCACTATATCATACCCAGATACCAAAAACCTTAACAGGCATTGCCGGCCTGGACGAAATAACCGGAGGTGGTATCCCGAAGGGAAGGCCAACGCTGGTTTGCGGGGAAGCGGGATGCGGGAAAACATTATTATCATTGGAATTTATTGTTAAGGGTGCAACAGCATATAATGAGCCGGGAGTTTTTATGGCTTTTGAAGAAAAAGCGGAGGAACTGGCAATAAACGTAGGTTCAATGGGCTTTGATCTTGATAAATTGCAAAAAGAAAAGAAAATAAAAGTTGATTATGTACATATAGACCGCAGTGAAATAGAGGAAACCGGGGAGTACGATCTGGACGGCTTATTTATAAGATTAAGTTATGCGATAGACAGTATAGGTGCTAAAAGAGTTGTGCTGGATACCATTGAAAATCTTTTTGCCGGGTTAACCAACCAGGCCATTTTACGGGCCGAACTACGCCGCTTGTTTCAATGGCTTAAAGAAAAGGGCGTTACTGCAATAATAACCGGCGAACGTGGCGATGGACATGCTTTAACACGCCAGGGGCTGGAAGAATATGTATCCGATTGTGTGATCTTGCTCGACCACAGGGTGATCAATCAAATATCAACCAGGCGTTTAAGGGTGGTAAAATATAGAGGATCAGCACATGGAACCAACGAATATCCATTTTTAATTGATGAAGATGGATTTTCAGTGTTGCCCGTAACTTCTTTATTGCTGCAAAAAGAAGTATCATCAGCCAGGGTATCTTCGGGAATACCGGCGCTGGATAAGATGCTTGACGGCAAGGGATTTTTTAAAGGGAGTAGTATACTGGTATCAGGAACAGCCGGAACTGGTAAAACCAGCATTGCCGCATATTTTGCCAATGAGGCTTGTAAGCAAAATAAACGCTGTGCTTATTTTGCATTTGAGGAATCGCCTATGCAGATAATCCGGAACATGAAATCTATAAATGTAAACTTACAACAACATGTGGATAAGGGATTGCTGGAATTTCATGCCTCACGGCCAACGCTTCACGGGCTCGAACAACATCTGGTGGTTATTCATAAAACAATCAAAAATTTTAAGCCCGAGGTTGTAATTCTTGATCCCATTACCAACTTAATCACTGTTGGATCGGTAAGTGAGGTAAAAGCCATGTTAATACGGCTCATTGATTTTTTACAGGATGAACAGATAACCGTAATGTTTACCGCACTTACATTAAATACAGTGGTAAGCGAACAAACCGACGAAGGCGTTTCTTCATTGGTAGATGCCTGGATTTTGGTACGCGACATTGAATTTAACGGTGAACGGAACCGGGGTATGTACATCATGAAATCGCGCGGAATGAAACATTCAAACCAGGTAAGGGAATTTATTATTACCGACAAAGGGATAGACCTTGTGGATGTTTACTTAGGCCCCGACGGCGTGTTAACAGGATCGGCCAGGGAGGCGCAAAAATTGCATGAACAAACAGGGGCTGCGCTGCGTGACAATTCACTTAGCAGAAAAAACCGTGAAATTGACCGCAAACGTAAAGTACTGGAATCAAAAATATCGAGTCTGCAAACTGAATTTGAATCGGCAGAGGAAGAACTGAACAAGATATATATTGAAGAAGAATTAATTAAGAAAGTATCCGAAAGCGTACGTGAGCAGATGGCAGTTCACCGGCACGGCATGGAATCATCGTCAGAGACAAAAAGAGTAAGAAATAATGGCTAAAAAAGAAGAAACAAAATATGAATTGAGATTATATGTTGCAGGAAAAACAACCAAGTCCGCTACAGCGTTAACTAATTTAAAAAGATATTGTGAAGAGCATTTAAAAGGACAATATAAAATTGAAGTGATAGACTTGCAGGTGCAACCGCAATTAGCAGAGGGCGATCAGATTTTTGCTATACCTACGCTGGTACGTAAAGTACCTGAGCCAATACGGAAAATTATCGGCGACCTGTCAAATGAGGAAAAAGTTTTGGTGGGCTTAAATATATGTCCGGTTAATATACAACAATAATGACAGACCAACCACAAGTGCCTGCAAATGATAACGACGACATGTACATGTACAGGTTGCGTTTATTTGTAACAGGTGCAACACCAAATTCAACACGGGCAATTTTAAACCTGAAGGGACTCTGTGAAACTTACCTTAAAGGCAAGTACGAATTAGAAATTGTGGATGTTTACCAACAGCCACTTATAGCCGAAAGCGAACAGATTATAGCTCTGCCTATGCTGATAAAAAAATCACCGTTACCGCAACGAAGGTTGATCGGAGACATGTCTGACACTGATAAAGTACTTAAGGGGCTAAATATATCAGCCACTGAATAATATATGGAACAAGCAAAAATAACATATGACCAGTTATTGAGCGAAAACAATGAGCTTCGGATGCAACTGGAAGAAGCCAATGACACTATCGACGCTATCCGCACGGGACAAGTGGATGCACTTATAGTTAATAACGGGGATAGTCATCAATTATACACGCTCAAAACGGCCGA
>JAQNCM010000337.1 GCA_029237615.1 Mucilaginibacter sp. | reverse complement strand
CCGGCCTAAAGTGCCCATGGAGCACGGAACAATTACCATCGTATCGAACTTTGCTGATCCTGATGCAAACGGGGCCATAAAATCGTTTTTTTGGTAGATTTTAAACTGAAAATTATCGTATGCCTCGTTATCCAGTTCAAACCGCCATACTTCTTTGGCATTGTCGGACATAATAATGGCCACCTCAGCTATTTGGCTGTTTAATTGTTGCAGTTTTTCTACTAATAACTTTGCATAAATAGAACCACTGGCCCCGGTTATTGCAACAACGATTTTTTTCTTCATATTAATTAACAAAGCAGCCCAAGTAAAGTTAAAGGCACAAAAAAGGGTCGAATAACAAGTACCCGACCCTACATCTACCTATGAAAAACATGCCCTTGAGAGGGCAATACAAATGTACTAACAGTTTTTTAATTTTTAAATAATTTATTAAAATAAATTTAACCTTAGCTTTTGTTATTTTTCTCTATAAGTGTTTGAATAATACCATCAACCAAACCCACGGTTGGCACATATATGTTTTTGATATTTGCCCACTTCATCACCGACATGTAGATCTCGCATGCGGGAATAATTACGTCTGCACGGTCCTGGTTAAGGCCCAATACGTTTATCCTGTCTTTCAAAGAGAAAGAGTTTAAATAGTTATAAAGAGACTTAAGTTTACCGAAACTTAACGGAGCCTTATCTTTTTCTTCGGATAACTTGTATAATTTATTGATATTACCGCCAGTGCCAATGCCTGAAATGAACTTAAACTGACGGGTATTTAAACGAATAAAGTCTCTCAGGTCGTTCCAGCTTTCTTCCGTATCCTGGTTATCCAGCATACGGATGGTTCCGATGTTGAAAGATTTTGATGCCCATAATTCACCCGCAGAAAATAGAGACAGTTCGGTACTCCCGCCACCAACATCAATGTAAAGGTAATTTTTACTTTTATCTATATTTACTTCAGCATGGCTGGCGTAAATTATTCCGGCCTCTTTTTGTCCAGTTATGATCTCAATTTGAACACCGGCTTCATCATTCACTCTTTTTACAACTTCTGCTCCATTCTTTGCTTCGCGCATGGCCGATGTTGCATAAGCGAGGTAACTGTTTACTTTGTAAACCTCCATCAGGTTACGAAAAGCCTGCATTGTTTTTACCAGGTCGACTGCTTTTTTATCCGAAATGCAATGATCTAAAAATGCATCGTCGCCAAGGCGTAACGGTACTCTTACCAGGGTGTTCTTTTTGAACGAAACTGATCCGTTGTTTTCTATTATATCAGCTATAAGCAGCCTCACTGCGTTTGAACCTATATCTATTGCGGCGTATTTCAATTTTTATTTGTTTTTGGTTTTCAGGTAGTCGTAAATATCGATTTGCGCTCTGTGCCTGGTGGCAGAATGTGTTTTGTGATATTTGTTGGTGTTATGACTGTTTATTTCGCGTGATTTGGTATTATCTATTAGCTGAAGATCAATAATTTCCCTTATCTCTTTTTTAAGATCTTCACTGTAAATAGGAAAGCCAACCTCTACACGCGTATCAATGTTTCTGGTCATAAAATCAGCAGAAGTAAGGTATATTAACTCGTTACCGCTATTGCAATAAATATGTACTCTTGCGTGTTCAAGATATTTGTCAACTATGCTTATCACTTCAATATTTTCACTAAAACCTTTTACCCCTGCTATCAAACAGCACATTCCCCTGATGATCAATTGAATTTTTACCCCCGCGTTGCTTGCCTGGTAAAGCTTTGCGATCAACAGCTCGTCCGCAAGGCTGTTCATTTTTAATATCATGTAAGCCTCTTTTCCGGCCCTGGCATTCTTTATCTCGTTATCAATCAGCTTGTAAATAGCCGGACGGGAATCAATTGGCGACACAATTAAACTTTTAAGGCCTTTTGGCAACATGCCTTTATTTAACGCTTTAAAGATGTTTACGAGATCAATTGTGATATTTTTGTTTGCTGTCAGCAAGGTATGATCAGCGTATAACTGTGCGGTTTTTTCATTATAGTTACCTGTCGAAAGGCATGCGTAGTACTGAATCCTGCCTTTTTCGAGCCGGGATATCAAACATATTTTAGCGTGTACTTTATATCCCTCAATACCATACAGTACAGTAACACCCTCCTCTTCCAGCCTCCTGCTCCATCCAATATTATTTTGCTCATCAAATCTGGCCCTTAATTCAACCAGGCAGGTTACCTTTTTACCGTTTTTTGCAGCATTCATTAACGCATGCATCACTCTTGAGTTTTCTGCCAAACGGTAAACTGCTATACTAATCTCCACTACTTTGGGATCAATAGCGGCTTCCCGTAAATAATGAATTACATAATCGTATGACTGGTATGGCGTACTGATAAGGTAATCTTTTTTGGCAACCATACCCATAAGGCTTTTTCCAAATGACAGGCCGTCGACTGGTAAAGGAATATTTTTTTCATACTCCAGCTCATGCCTGCCCACGTTTGGAAATGAAATAAAGTTTTTAAAATTATGATAGCGGTTACCTGGGATAAGGCTTTCACCATGAAGGCCCATTTTTGTCACCAAAAATTTTAACATATCAAGGGGCATCTCTGAATCATACATCAAGCGCATCGGCTTGCCCTTACGGCGTTTTAATAAGCTTTTTGATAGGGAATCAATAAATTTTTCACTTACTTCCTTATCAAGGTCGAGCTCCGCATCACGGGTAAGCTGGATAGAATAGGCTTCGATGCTATCGTGCTCAAAAATGAAAAAGATATCTTCCAGGCTGTAGCGGATAATATCATCCAGTAAAATAATAAACTTAAGGTCGTGAGTCTCCGGTAACACTACAAATCTTGATAAAGTATCAGGAAATTCGATCAATGCAAGTCTCGACTTTTTGCCTTTAGTAAGCTTAACAAAAAAATAAATGGCCCTGTCGCGCAGTTCAGGTAACGGCAGGCTGTCATTTAACATTATCGGCACTAAGGTTGCCAGTAACTTTTCCCTGAAATAGTGTTTTACAAACTCTCCCCTGCTTACGTTTAGCTGCTTGTCATTAAGAATAAATATTTTTTCTTCGGCAAGCTGTTTTACAATAATGTTCTCGTACAGGTTGTTGAATTTACGTTCCTGTCTTACAACAATGTTTTTAATTTGATTAAGGATTTTTTTAGGATTGTAGCCCAAAATTTCCTTTGCCTTTTCATTGAGGTTTGAAAGACGGCTCAGCGTGGCCACCCTCACCCTGTAAAACTCATCCAGGTTTGATGAAAATATAGCTAAAAACTTTATCCTGTCAATTAACGGTACCGTTGGGTCTGCGGCTTCCTGCAAAACCCTGTCGTTGAAATACAACCAGCTTATTTCGCGGTTAATTAAAGGCACACGTTTATTATCCATATAAAAAACAGCTTTTCAGCCAGATTTACAAATCTGCTTATTTAATTGTTAATTTAATATTAACTCCATGTTTATTGTTCAAATTATGAAGTAGATGTTAACGAATTCAAGAAGCACATTATTACCTAACACAGTCGCGTTTTGGCCTCATCCTCCTGCTCATTGTGTTTTTTGTTAAATAAATAAAAATTTAATTTGGTAATTTGATAAGTATCACCTTATCTTTGAAACAATATTTGGTAGTAATACCAAGATCATTACCTCTTACACAGGTTTTGATTTATAAAGAAGCGGCGAGAGATCAGGCTCAAATACCCGCTGGCAACCCTTCAATGGTGAAGAAGGTGCCAATTCCTGTCCCGGCAAATAACACCGGGGAATATAAATTGACAACCATGAAAAGTCTGATTAATTACATTCTTCAAAACACTTTTAAGGCCTATAACGGCGCAACCGCTATTTATTGCTATAACTATATCTACAGCAATATTTTTATGCGTTGCTGTTGCTAACCCTTAACACGTTTTAATTTTTCCCTTTCCCGAAAAACTCACGTGTTCCCACAAATGGAGATTTACATTCCATTGTGCATCAAAATCAACAAAAGTTATTTATTCACTATAAATCTTAAGGACATGTCTGCTGAAAACTTAAAATTTGAAACCTTGCAACTGCATGCCGGCCAGGAAGTCGGTGAAACAGGATCACGTGCAGTACCGCTTTATCAAACTACTTCTTATGTGTTTAAAAACGCCGAACATGGTGCAAACCTGTTCGCGCTTAAAGAGTTTGGCAATATTTACACGCGTTTAATGAACCCTACTACTGATGTTTTTGAAAAACGCATGGCTGCTTTAGAAGGCGGTGTTGCAGCTTTGGCAACTGCATCGGGCCAGGCGGCGCAATTTATCGCTTTAAACAATATAATGCAGGTTGGGGATAACTTTGTTACCTCACCTTTTCTATACGGAGGCACTCATAATCAGTTTAAAGTTGCTTTTAAGCGACTGGGGATTGAAGCCCGTTTTGCAAAAGACGATACCGCAGAAAATATTGAATCACTTATCGATGGAAAAACCAAGGCTATCTTTTTAGAAACCATTGGTAATCCTGGTTTTAATATTGCTGATTTTGACCAAGTATCAGCATTGGCTAAAAAGCACGATTTGCCTTTGATTGTTGACAACACCTTTGGTGCAGGCGGGTATTTATTCCGCCCGTTGCAACACGGGGCAAACATAGTAGTTGAGTCTACCACAAAGTGGATTGGCGGCCATGGTACCAGCATTGGCGGTGTAATAGTTGATGGCGGTAATTATAATTGGGGAAATGGAAAATTCCCTCAGTTTACCGAACCGTCCGAAGGTTATCACGGTTTGGTGTTCGCTGATGTGTTTGGTATTGGCGGCCCTTTTGGTAATATCCAATTTATTATACGTGCGCGGGTAGAAGGTTTGCGCGACTTCGGTCCGTCGCAATCACCGTTTAACTCATGGTTGAATATCCAGGGCCTGGAAACACTTTCATTAAGAGTGCAGCGCCATGTGGATAACACATTGGAGCTGGCCAAATGGCTGGAGCAGCATCCGGCAATTGAGAAAGTTAATTACCCGGGCCTGCCTTCATCCCCGCATCATGCCTTAGCTAAAAAATATTTAAAAAATGGCTTTGGTGCCGTGTTAACGTTTGAAATAAAGGGCGATAAAGCAAACGCAAGCCAGGTTATTGATAACCTAAAACTGGTTAGCCATTTGGCTAACGTTGGAGATGCAAAAACGCTGATTATTCAGCCATCGGCTACTACACATCAGCAACTTTCTGATGAAGAGCAATTAGCAGCCGGAGTTTTGCCAAATTCATCGCGTGTGGCCGTTGGGTTAGAACATATTGATGATATTAAAGCCGATTTTGAACAGGCGCTGGCTAAAATCAATACGCAGGCAAAGGAACGGGCAGAAGAACTAGTCTAATTTTTAATTTTTTAAGTGATATAATAAAGTTGTTTCGGACGGTGATTGTGGTAATCACCGCCGTAATAACAGGTAAGAAAAATGAACGCAGAGATTTTTAAATACAAAAAACCCTTTAAACTTGAATCAGGCAAACAGTTACAGGAGCTTGAAATAGGCTTTCATACTTATGGAACGTTAAACAAAAACCGGGATAATGTAGTTTGGGTATGCCATGCACTTACTGCAAACTCGGATGTATTTGACTGGTGGAAAGGCCTTTTTGGTGAAAATGATTATTTTAATCCTAAAGAATATTTTATTGTATGTGCCAATGTTCTGGGCTCGCCTTATGGAACAAGTAACCCTTTAAGTGTAAACCCGGCAACCGGTAACCCTTACTATTTAGCTTTCCCCGCTTTTAATGTAAGGGATATTATAAAGGCACATCAGTTATTGGCAGAACATCTGCAAATAAAACACATCGAGGTATTGATAGGCGGTTCATTGGGTGGGCAGCAGGCGCTTGAATGGAGCATTATGGAGCCTGACCGGATTAAAAACATGATAGTGATTGCTACCAATGCGCGCCATTCTCCATGGGGAATCGCCTTTAATGAATCCCAGCGTTTGGCGATCAGCGCTGACCGCACCTTTTATGCCAACAAACCTGACGGTGGCCAAAAGGGGTTGAAAGCCGCAAGAAGTATTGCCCTGCTCTCCTACCGTAATTATAAAACATATGCTATAACCCAGCAGGAAGCAAAAGACAATATTACCGACGACTTTCGCGCGGCCTCCTACCAAAATTACCAGGGCGAAAAGCTGGTAAACCGTTTTAATGCTTATAGTTATTGGTATTTGTCAAAAACCATGGACTCGCACAATACAGGCCGGGGAAGGCATGGAGTTGAAAAAGCATTGAGCTTTATTAAGGCGCACACGCTTGTGATCGGCATTAAGTCAGACGTTTTATTCCCGATTGAAGAACAGCAATACCTCTTCAGTCATATCCCAAAATCTGTATTTGCTGAATTGGATTCGTTTTACGGACACGACGGCTTTTTAATTGAAACAGAAATATTAACAAACATTATAAAATCGTTTTTCACAAACGGTATTAAAGGAAAAATAGTTGAATTGCAACAAACTGCGTAATGAGTAAGAAATTAAATATAGGTTTATTCGGCTTTGGCGTTGTTGGCCAGGGTTTGTATGATATCATCAAAACAAAGCACTTAAATTTAGAGATCGTAAAGATTGCTATAAAAGATCCGCACAAAAAACGTTCGCTTCCGGCACATTTGTTCACTACCGAAAAAGACGAATTGCTTAATAACCCGGAGATCAACACCATTGTTGAATTGATCAACGATACAGAAGCTGCGTTTGAAATTGTTTCGAGGGCTTTAAGCTCTGGCAAGAATGTAGTTTCGGCCAGCAAAAAAATGATTGCAATTCATTTAAAAGAACTGATAGCACTGCAGCACAAACACGGCACTTCATTATTATACGAAGGCGCTGTTTGTGGCAGTATACCAATTATCCGTAACCTGGAAGAGTATTATGATAACGAACTGCTGCACTCTATAAGCGGTATTTTTAATGGATCATCCAATTACGTGCTTTCAAAGGGTTTTCTTGAAAATATGGATTACAACACCGCATTAAAACAAGCACAGGACCTGGGTTTTGCAGAAACAGACCCAACGAGCGATGTTGGCGGATTTGATGCCAAGTACAAATTGGTGATTGCTGCCGCCCATGCATACGGTGTAGTGGTAAAACCTGATGATGTTTTTAACTTAGGAATACAAAATCTATCAGCTTACGACCTCCAATATGCACGTGAAAAAAATCTTAAAATAAAATTGGTGCCTGCCGCTAAGGAGCTGGATGAGCATCATGTGGCCCTGTTCGTATTACCCAAATTTGTAAATGAAAAGGAGTTTTTATACAATGTGGAATATGAATACAATGGGGTAATTGTGCAGGCTGCATTTGCCGATCAGCAATTCTTTTTTGGCAAGGGAGCCGGTGGTCATCCAACCGGTTCAGCTGTATTATCAGATATTGCCGCTTTGCGATATGATTATCAATATGAATACAAAAAAGCAAAAGAACGCGATGGTCTTAACTTTACTAATAACATTGAACTTAATATTTACCTCCGGTACGAGGATGAAAGTTTGGTTGAAGCGCTGAATTTTGCACATATCCATGAGCGTTATTACTCCGGCAATTATAAGTTTGTGATTGGAAAGATAAATCTTCAAAACCTGGTTAATAACCAGGAGCTCATATTAACCAGCCGGGCATTTGTAGCATTTGCCGATCAGCTTAGTGGTGTAAGCCTTGCATCTGAAGTAAAACAAACCGCTGAAGCTATCGGAAATTAGTTTTTGATTGATTTTTATTTTTTTAGGGCTCCTTAACGGGGCCTTTTTGCGATTGATTTTACATCCACATTTATTCTGATCCCCTATCGCTAACCGATAATCTCTTTTCGCTTATATTTGCGCACTTATAACTTTATAGCTGATGTCGAAACTTGCCAGGCTTACAACCAACAAAACATTTGTTTTTATATTATATTTTGGTCTAAGCTTATTCGCAGTAGTAAAAAGCGTTATCCTGCATCATATTCACAACAACTACTATGTTTATAAATATGGCTTTTTAAACACCATACATCAAGTCAATGTTTTTGGCCCGCAGCCGCAGCATTATTCCGATTTATATCATTATGGCCCCGTGTTTGCTATTTTAATGGCTCCGTTTGCTTTATTGCCCGATGGATTGGGTGTGATAGTTTGGGTAATGTTCAATGCCTGGGCTTTGTATATTGCTATTAAGTTATTACCCTTACAGGAGAATCAGTATATTATTATTTTGCTGATATGTGCGCATGAACTGATGACATCATCATCAAACGTGGAGATAAATCCATTAATTGGTGCTTTAATTATTTTGAGTTTCGTATTTATAAGGGACAAAAAAGATATCTGGGCCGCTTTGATGATCTGCATCGGGACCTTTATAAAACTGTATGGCATTGTCGGCCTGGCTTTTTTCTTCCTCTCAAAAGACAAACTGAAATTTATTGGCTGGATGTTGTTCTGGTCGGTTGTGTTGTTTGTATTGCCCATGTTTATTTCTTCCCCATCTTACATCATTCAAACTTATCACGACTGGTATGGCGACCTGGTAATGAAAAATCAGAATAATGAAGGCCTAAGCCTGCAGGATATTTCGGCGATGGGATTAATCCGTAACGTTTTTAATTACAAGCAGTTATCAAATATAACGGTAATTATCCCCGGCCTTTTACTTTTTGCACTGTGGTATGTAAAAGTGAAATATTATGATGTTTTACCCTACCAGTTATTACTGTTGGCTTCCACATTGATTTTTGCAATCATTTTTAGCAGTTCATCAGAATCGCCAACCTATATCATTGCATTTGCCGGAGTAGCTATATGGTTTATGAACCTCGAAAGACCAGTTAGTACACTGGATATTTGCTTGTTTGTATTTGCGCTGATTATCACCAGTCTTTCTCCATCGGATCTCTTTCCACGGTATATAAAAATGCATTATGTGGTGCCGTATAAATTAAAGGCTTTACCTTGTGTATTGATATGGTTGAAGATTGTATATGAAACGGTAGCCAGGAAATTCCATACTGAGCGCACAGAACGTGTAATACCTGTTTCCCAATAAGAAAAATTTTACCTTATATCTCTCTTCCCGGATCCCAGTTTTCAAGGTAATCGGCAACACGCTTTACAAATGATCCGCCTAAAGCGCCATCCACTACCCTATGGTCATAGGATAATGACAAGAACATCATGTGACGGATGCCAATCATATCACCCTGCAATGTCTCAATAACCGCAGGCTTTTTCTTAATGGCACCAACTGCCAAAATTGCTACCTGGGGCTGGTTTATTATGGGCGTTCCCATAACGTTGCCAAATGAACCTACGTTGGTTATAGTAAATGTACCGCCTTGTACATCATCTGGTTTAAGTTTGTTGGTACGAGCGCGGCTTGCCAGGTCATTAACCGCTTTGGTGAGGCCCAGTAAATTTAATGTATCTGCCCTTTTTATTACCGGGACAATCAGGTTACCGCTTGGCAAAGCAGTAGCCATGCTTATATTGATATCTTTCTTTTTGATGATTTGTGTACCGTTTACCTGTATGTTGATCATCGGCAGGTCCTTTATTGCTCTTACAACTGCTTCAATAAAAATAGGAGTAAATGTTATTTTCTCTCCTTCCCGCTTCTCAAAACTACTTTTAATTTTCTCGCGCCATAAAACAATATTGGTAACATCGGCTTCAACAAATGAAGTAACATGCGGCGAAGTTTGCTTACTCATCACCATGTGATCAGCAATGAGGCGGCGCATTCTGTCCATTTCTATAATCTCATCTTCGCCAGACACCGATGCGCCGCTACCTGCAGAACGGGTCTCTGCCGCTACAGAAGTCGCGGGTGGCAATGGTGGAGTTTCAATAGCCGGTTTTGGTGCGACCGGCGCAGTAACAGGGGCTTCTGGAACTGGTGCCCGTTGTTTTGTTTCCGTTATCGGTTCGGACTTCGGTATTTCAACAACTGGTTCCTGAGCCGTAACTTTAGCTTCAGTTTTAACCGGTTCCTGGGCAGCAGGCGGCTCAACCGGTGCAGTTATATATTGTTCCTTAGGTTTTTGTTGAAATTTATTTTGAATGTAAGCTAGTAAGTCGTCTTTTGTGAGGCGTCCTTCCGCACCCGTGCCTGGGATCTGATCTAATTCTGTATTGCTTATGCCTTCTTGCGCCGCTATATTTTTTACCAAAGGCGAATAGAACCGGGAAGCGTTTTTTACAGGCTCTTCTGCCCTTGCTGCACTTCTTTGTTCCGGTTGCGGTGTATAAGGCACGGATTGGGCCTGTTGTTCTGCAAATACAAATGGTTTTGTCTCTTCAGCTTTTGGTTGCGGCACCATAGGCCTGCTGTTCTCGTGGACTATAGCCCCCGGAGCAGCTACAGCAGGTTCGCTTACGTGCTGAATTGTTTCAGCAATTGTTTTGTGAGCTACTGCCGGGTATTCTTCCTCAACAGGTTGTTGTATGGCAGCAGGTGATGTATGTTCTTTGTTATCTTCAGGTTCATTGGTTTCGATGATCGCTATAACAGCACCCACCTGAACCACATCATTGTCGTTATATAACTTTTCAACTAATTTGCCTGATACGGGCGACGGAACATCAGAGTCAACCTTGTCTGTAGCGATCTCCATTACTGTTTCGTCAGCTTCAATGTAATCTCCCGGATTTTTGGTCCATTTGATTACAGTTGCTTCTGCAACGCTTTCCCCCATTTTTGGCAGTAACAGTTTATATTTGGCCATAGACAATAATTATCGTAATTGCCAAATTTAAGGTTTTTCTCGTTACTTTCCACTATCGTGGAGTAAAGTATTTAACATGTTTAAAGCAGAAATTGCACTTCTTTCGATGTTTTGCCGACGTTTATTACCAAATGTTAATTTCTTTATCAATTTTTGATTAACAGATGCAACAGCAATCCAAACGGTGCCTACCGGCTTGTCAATCGTCCCACCGTCCGGGCCTGCAATGCCTGTAACTGCAAGTGCATAATCTGATTTAAAATTACTTAAAGCCCCTTCCACCATTTCAGTAACTGTCTCCTTGCTAACGGCGCCAAACTGCGTTAGCGTTTCACTTTTTACGCCCAAAATACTTTCTTTCAGCTCGTACGAATAGGAAACGGCCCCTCCCAAAAATACCTTTGACGAACCCGGGTGCTGTGTTATAAGGTGCGATATATATCCGCCGGTGCAGCTCTCGGCAACAGATAAGGTCAGGCCTTTTTCTGCCATGTAATTTAAAATTGCTTTTTCAATAGGTATGTCCTCTTCCGCAGCCACTACATTTGCAACGCGTTCAATTATCTTTTGAGTAAATTTATTTACTTCCTGCTTTAATGTTGCTTCGTTTTCTCCGTAACCGCTTAGTCTAAGCCTAACCTGGCCCAACTTGGGTAAATAAGCTAGTTTTATATAGTTAGGAAGCGAATCTTCAATATCGGCAATCCGGTCGGCCAAAAATGATTCTCCCTCCCCAACGGTTAAAATAGTTTTATGGATAATTACCGGAAGCTTGAGTGATGCTTTTAATTTGGGGATCACCTGGTCTTCCATCATGTACATCATTTCGTGAGGTACACCAGGCATTGAGATATATATTTTCCCCTGTTCATTAAACCACATGCCGGGTGCGGTTCCGTTTTTGTTCAGGATAGCTTCGCAGTTTTCGGGTACCCGGGCCTGCAGGCGGTTTACTTCAAGCAGGGGCCTGTCGTAGCGTTTAAATATTTCCTGCACATTGATAAGTGCTTCCTTATTTTCAATAAGCTTTACGCCAAAATAATCAGCTATTGTTTTTTTTGTAATATCGTCTTTTGTAGGTCCCAATCCACCGGTTATCAAAATAACGTCTGCTCTTTTGCTTGCTTCGTGGAGTGCTGTCAGGATATGCTGACGATCATCAGAAACAGATGAGATCTGCTTTATCCTGATTCCGATATTATTGAGTTCGTGGGCCATCCATGCTGAATTGGTGTCAACAATCTGACCTATAAGAATTTCGTCCCCTATGGTAATTATTTCTGCAAGCATTATTGAAAGCTTTGGTTAGCGGTATAATCGCTTCTTTTACTCAATTTTAAATCCTGTAAAATGGTAGATTTTACTTTCAAAGTGACATTATACGACTTGTACAGTCCAAATGGCACCCATGAAACGTTAAGATCCCAGCAATGCAAATCCCGGTATATTGTAAACTGGCTGACAGCCAACTTCCGGGCCCTGATATCGTAGTTAGTACTGTATTGAATCTTCCATTTCGAGGTAATATTTACGTCGCCATTTAACATAATGGTATGGTTTACATTGGTACTAATTACGTTATTGGTGTAACTAAAGCTATAATTAAACGACAAATTCCATGGTACATTAAAATCTACGTACGCACTGGGATCACTATTTATAAATGCAAGCCGTTGGGACTGCTGCGGCGTTATATTCTGCATATTGCTTCCCGGTACCACAGGAGCATGCGGCGAAAACGTGGTTGAGTTTAAGCTTCCGCTCGCCGAAAAACTAAAGGACGTTAGCGTAGGGAATTTGCCATCCTGGAAGGTGTACCTGTTGATCATGCGTGTAAAACGCTGTATCTGTCCGTTGGAAATTGAATCAAGTACCTGTGTAACATAAGGATTTAGCGAACCAAAAAAACTTAAGTTCACTTTTTGATGTAAAATGCCGGTATGTGCAGAAAAAGAAATAGGTTGAAGTCTTAGTGAATCCTGTGCAAAATTGTAAAAGGTAGATATTGAAAATCCGTCAAGTAATGCAACCTTTCTGGACTTTCCGGAAGTATCTGTGGCTTTAGGCTTAAATTTCATTTCCAATGTATTATCAATATTAAGCCCTATGCCCGCCGACTTACCTGCAGAAGGGAAATTATCTTCAAATATTGAATAAGTCAGGCTGTTGTAGGGGTATGGAATAGTAGCGTTACTAACCGCAGTTTGATAATATCCGTAACTGGGAGCAGAAAAATCAGGATTATAACTAAAACTTATTGTAGGCGTCATTATGTGCCTTATAGCTTCGAGGTTGCCACTTTTAAATTTGATGGTGCTATAAACCTTTGTTGATAAACCAGTACTTAATGAATAAGCGCCCGCCCTTTTAAAACCCTGCAGTGTATCTGTGATCATGGAATCAAGGCCGGTGACACTTCCCCGTGCAAACCTCTTTCTTATAGATTGCAGGTACCAGTGTTCGGTATAGTTGGCGCTGCTGCTGAATTGAAAATATTTAAAAATGTTGGTGCTAAACCCGATCGGTATGGTATGTATGGCATTGCTTTGCAAACGTTTTAATAAAGTATTTGCCTGAAATAACTGAGATTCAGGAATATTGCTAACCCCATTTGAAGCACTGAGACTATAGCTTACGGTGATTTTTTGGTACCATTTTGCTTCACCTACCCTGTCCTTTGAATCAAATGGGCTAAGGGAAGCCATAGTAAAACTAAGTGTGGGAAACTGAAGCGTAACCGTTTTATTGGTAAGGTCCTGGCTATGCGAAAGCCCCAGGCTTAAATTAAAAGGAGTACCGGCCCAGGTTTTACTATAATTTATAGTTGACCTTAAGTTGTTTTGTGTAAGTGATTGAATATTAACAGCCCCGCCTTGTGTTGACAGGTTATTCTGGTAATAAGTGGATGTACCTGCATTTACCGAGGCACTTAAGGTACTGCCGGGATTAGCGTTAGGATCCTGGGTATGGGACCAGGTAATATTAAAATCTTTTGCAGGAATATCTCCAGGCAGGCCATAATTGTGCGAACCATAGCTTAATGATAATGTCCCGCCATATTTATAGCGTTTTAAATAATGCATGGTAGTATTTGCCTCGTACGATCCTTTTGAATAGATGGTTCCTTCAGTTGTCAGATCCACATAATCGCTGATGCCCAGATAGTAGCCGAAATTGCGGAGATAAAAGCCCAGTCTTTGATCTTCACCAAATGTTGGTATAATGACGCCGGAGGTGCGGGTATCGGGCTTAGGAAAAAAGCCGAAGGGTATAGCCAGCGGCAGCGGGATCCCTTCAATTTCAAGGTAGGCGGGCCCCGAAACGATCCTGTTTTTTTCCGCAATGCCTTTTGTTATCACTATTCCAAAATGGGTATCCGGGTATGGAAGGTCGCAGGTACTGAAAAGTACATTCCGGTACGCCACTTCCGTTTCATTTAGCTTTTTGGCCTCTCCTCCTGAAAGAAAGTTTCCATCCTGTCCGGATGCCGGGTTATAAAGCTTACCTTTTTTTGTTTTATAATCAAAGAGCAATGAGTCTGATTCAAGGGGATTATCCTTTCCTTGTTTTGAAATCGGTCTCCCAACATATCTTTTAGTTAGCGGATCGATGCTTCCTTTCGCAAAAAGAAGGTGATTTTTTTTATCGACCCTTATAAAATCAGCATCCAGTTCAAAATCTTCATAAGTTACCCGTGCCTTCCCATACAGGTAAGTAATTTCGTGCACCTGGTCAACAATTGTCGAATCTTCTGCGCGTGATACTACTTCTGATTGTATACCGTTTGTATTCTTTTTAGATGTATCGTTTTTGGCAACAGCATTTTTTGTTCGTGAAGTTCCCGCAGATTTTTTACCTTTAATCAGTTTTCGGTCTTTTGTGGAATCAATCTTAATAATTGTATCCCTTACAGGTTTAAATCCATAATGATTGCGGTTAGGCGTGGCCGTTGTAACCCGTGCCATTAAAATTATTGCAATAAGAAAAAATAGATTTATGAATTTCAAAATAGATTATGAATAGTATTTTTGCAGATATAGTTTAACAGCGTTCAAAAATAATGAAAAATAAAGCATTGAAAAGATTGATTTATAGTTTATCGATATTACTGACTTCGCTGCCGTTTTTTTCGTTTGCATATATATCTTCTACAAATAAAGATACCATTACCAGCAATGGCTATAAAATTAAAACCATTGTTGTTGATGCCGGGCATGGCGGCCAGCATACGGGTGCAGGCCATTTTTCTCCGGGGGCTTCAGGTTCATATTCATTTGAGAGAAATGTAACGCTTGCCATAGCGCTTAAATTGCAAAAGGCAATAGAAAAAGATATGGCCGGGGTTAAAGTGGTAATGACGCGTAACACCGAAGATGATGTGAACTGGCAAAGAAGAGCGGATATTGCCAATGAAAATAAAGGCGATCTTTTTATTTCGCTGCATTGCAACTCGTTACCGAACCGGCGTGTTAGTGAAGTAGTAGGTCATAAACATCATAAGCCGGTTTATCATACCCATGAGGTTCCGGACCGTTCCGGCAAAGGTGTTTTGTTACTGGTTTATGGTTTTCACCGCACAAAGGAAGAAGAGAAAGCTATTAAAGAAAAAATGATTGAGGAAGATTCAGACATGAATACAAGTCTGGATCCTAACGATCCTGAATCAATGATCTTAATGAATGAGTATAAGCGGAAGTACCGTAAACAAAGCATACACCTTGCGGAACTGATTAACAATGAGTTTGTTGAAACCGATGGCAGGCATAGTGACGGAATAAGGGAGCAGGGTGTGCTGGTATTATGCCATAGTGCAATGCCGGCTGTACTGGTAGAAACTGGTTACATTAATAACCCTGATGACGAGGCCTACCTAAATTCGGAAAATGGACAAAACGAAATAGTGGCATCTCTTGTCAGAGCATTACAGAATTACAAAAACGAAGTAGAATCAGTATCGCAACCTCAATAATACATACAAATTGAAAATCTCAAACGAATCTAAAATCGGCGCATTAACCGCTATCTCCATCACCATCCTTATATTAGGATACAGTTTCTTGAGTGGCAATGATGTTTTTTCAGGCTCCAATAAATTTTATGCAATTTACAGAAGTGTTGACGGGCTTTCTGTCTCCAAGCCAGTATTGGTTAACGGCTTCCCCATTGGACATGTTTCAAAAATGAGCCTTGAACCCGATGGCCGTACCGTAGTAGAGTTAAAAGTTCGTGATAAATATAAAGTGCCGTCAAATACGCTTGCAAAATTGGTGAGCACTGATCTATTAGGCGGTAAGGCCATTGTTTTTGAATACGGGAACAGCAACACTTATGCTGAAGATAAAGATACGCTGAAGGCAGATATACAGGGAAGTTTAGCCCAAAGCCTGCAGCCGATTCAAACCAAAGCGGAGAATTTAATTTCCAAACTTGATTCATCGCTTGCTTCCATAAACAAGATATTGAACCCGAATTTTCAAAAAAACGTTGACCGTAGTTTTTTAAGCATCGCAAATTCGCTGCAAACCCTTGAAGGGACCACTAAAAAAATTGATGCGTTAATAGGCAATCAAACCGATCATATTAATGGAATATTGGCCAATACCGAAACGGTTTCGGCCAATTTAAAAAACACCACGCAGCACTTAACCGCAATTTCAAGCAATTTCGAAGAGGTTAGCAATGATTTAGCCAATGCCAATCTCAAGCAAACACTTGATAATGCCAATAAAGCTGTAGCAGAATTACAGGAAGCAATTGCTAAAATTAACAGCAACAAGGGAACATTGGGACTTTTATTGAATGATGATAAAATGTACAATAATTTAAAGGATGCATCAGGCAATCTGAATAACCTGTTTATTGATATAAAGGCTCATCCAAAGCATTATGTAAGCATTTCGGTTTTTGGCGGAAAGAAAGACTGATGAATGATTGTCAGCTCTGTTGACCCCGCCGAAGCCTTAATTTCGGAGGTTGATGCAGATTTATACGATCGCCGCAAAAAAGCAATTATTCAACATCATCTGATGGATAATGGATACCGGCTATAGTCCTTATCTTGTCTAATGTTTCCATCAATAACAAGGTATCGTAAAAGGTAATTACATCGCTTTCTATAAGTCCTTTTTTTAAACAATAGTTTACGTGGCGTGCTTCGTACTGATAACCAAATCCGGCTTCCTTTTCAACCGGGATAATTTCCATGCTGTCTGATCTTTCTTTATAGTATTCAATAGTTGTTGATGGCTCATAGAACCTTGACGTAAGCCTTATCCGGCCTTTGGTGCCGCATATATCCGCTTCTGTTGCCAGGTTTGATGAAAAGGAGGAAAACAACTGCGCCATTGCGCCATTGTTGTATTTGAACAGTATAGCACATTGTTCGTCTACACCGGTTGAAGCTGGCGTCATTACCGCATCAATATGGTCGGGTTTGCCTAACACGCTCATTGCCATAAAAATGTTGTAAATACCTATATCCAGTACCGTACCACCACC
>JAQNCM010000605.1 GCA_029237615.1 Mucilaginibacter sp. | reverse complement strand
TCGATGTATGCGTCACCAATGCGGGCGGACCCCCGGCGCGCATGTTTCTAGCGACCATAACGGAGGAGTGGCAGCGCGCCTTCGAGTTGAACCTTCTGAGCATCATTCACTTCGCCCGGGCGGTCGTTCCCTGGATGCAAGGCAAGCGGTGGGGTCGCATCGTCACGATCACCTCCGTCTCCGTGCGGCAGCCGGTGGGTGATCTCATCTACTCGAACACAGTGCGCGCCGGGGTTCTCGGCCTGGTGAAGAGCCTATCGAACGAGTTCGGCAGGGATGGGATCACGGTCAACAACGTGGGCCCCGGCTACACGGCTACGGCGCGGCTCAGCGAACTCATCACCAAGCGTGCTGCGGAACAGGGAATGACGGAGGAGCAGTATGCTGCGCGGATGAGCGCAGATATGCCGCTGCAACGCCTGGGGCAACCAGAGGAGGTGGCCGATGCCATCGTATGGCTCGCCTCAGAACGCGCTTCGTACATCACGGGACAGACGCTGCTGGTAGACGGGGGCCTCTACAAGGGCCTGTAGCCACTGCGCCCTCTGCTGGCGCATCGTTTCCACAGCTGCTGCATCTGGTGCATGGACACGAAACGGGTCCGAGCGGGAAACAGAGCCACAGGAGCGATCATGCCAGAGCCTAGTGTTAGTCCTATTGTTGGTCTTCACCACGTCACTGCAATTGCATCGGACCCGCAGCGCAACCTGGATTTCTACACCGGCGTGCTGGGGTTGCGGTTCGTTAAGCGGACCATTAACTTCGATGACCCGGGATCGTACCACCTCTACTTTGGCGATGACACGGGCTCGCCAGGCACGATCCTCACTTTTTTTCCGTGGCCACACGCTCATCGCGGCACGCCTGGCATAGGCGAGACCTCAGCAACGGCATTCCGTGTGCCGGCGGACTCGCTCGTCTACTGGGAGGCGCGGCTGCTGGACGCGGGAGTTCCGGTGGAACGTGCGCCGGAGCGCTTCGGCGACATGGTGCTGAGCTTCGCGGATCCTGACGGCATGCGGCTGGAACTGATCGGGGCTGACAGCCCTGCTGCGCATCCGCCGCGGTTCAGCAACGTTGCTGCGGAGCATAGCATTCGCGGTTTCTTCGGGGTTACGTTGTGCGAGGCAGGCTTCGAGCGGACCGCGGCGGTACTCGAGACGATGGGCTTTTCTCGGACCGGGGAAGAGGGGAATCGCTATCGCTTCTCCGCGCCGGGCGGTGCTCTGGGAAGCCACATCGATCTGCTGGTGCAGCCACAACTGGTCTATGGGCGGATGGGGGCGGGTAGCGTGCACCACATCGCCTTTCGCGCGCCAGAGGATGCTGCGCAACGTGCCTGGCGTGAAGAGCTGAAGAAGGAAGCACTGGACGTGACGCCGGTGCTGGATCGGACCTACTTTCACTCGATCTACTTTCGCGAACCGGGTGGCGTGCTGTTCGAGATCGCAACCGATCCGCCAGGGTTCACATTTGATGAGCCGATCGAATCGTTAGGCGAAGCGCTGAAGTTGCCGCCCTGGCTCGAGCCGAAGCGAGCGCTGATCGAACGTAGTCTGCCAGCCCTTACACTGCACCATCAGCGAGAGAAGCGATGAGCGCGCGCACTGCGGAACAGGGGAACGCGAACGACGATCCGCACGCGGGCTCTGCTGTGTTGTACGGCGGTGCCGCTCTGGAGCAGGCATCGCATGCGCTGGTCCTGCTGCACGGCCGGGGCGCCTCCGCTGAGGACATCCTTTCGCTGGGTGGCGCACTCGCTTCCAGGCTTCATGCGGCGGGGCTTGCGTTGATTGCGCCGCAGGCGGCGGGGTCCTCGTGGTATCCCTACTCGTTTCTCGCGCCGCGCGAGCAGAACGAGCCGTGGCTCTCCTCCGCACTGCGGCTGGTGGCATCGCTCGTAGAAGGCTGCCTGGGGCGCGGGATTGCCGCTGAGCGGATCGGGGTCTGCGGGTTCTCGCAGGGCGCATGTCTGGGGACGGAGTTTGTCGCCAGCAACCCCCGGCGCTATGGAGCGCTGATCGCATTCACGGGCGGACTGATCGGGCCACCAGGATCCGACTTGCGACACGCCGGATCACTCGAGGGAATGCCGGCTCTGTTCAGCTCGGGCGATCCGGACCCGCATGTGCCGTGGCAGCGAGTCGAGGAATCGGCGGCCGTACTGGGGGAGATGGGCGCGACGGTTGAAGTGATGCGGCACGCCGGCCGTCCGCACACAGTGCTGCCGGTGGAGGTACGGGCGGCTCAGGCGATGCTGCAGGCCTCCGGTTTTTAGCCCGGCGGCTGAGTGTGTCAAGCCGGAGGGAGTGGCGAGACGGAGGGTATGTCACGGCAGGTATGTGAGTTAGTGAGTTACAGACTGGTGTCTCAAGTGTCCTGAGCGGATTGATATTCTGGACATAAGAGTTTAGATAGAGGCACGAGGGGTGGAGCGTAAGCGCTCTGCCCCTTTTTCTTTTGGTCTGGTTTGGGCGTGATTGGGGCAGTGGTGACGAAGCAGGTGGGTTTGGGAAGCGGGGCGGCTGGGAGAGCGCGGAAGAGGGCTGCGAACGGACGGTTTCAGGGGTCG
>JAQNCM010000502.1 GCA_029237615.1 Mucilaginibacter sp. | reverse complement strand
GAACGAGAGTTCGTCCGTACCGTAGCCGTCCGCCTCGACCACGTTGCGCACGTCCGCCGTCGCACGGAAGTCCGCGGCATCCTTCGCGTCGACGGTTGCCGGGATGGCGACCTCCTCGATCGTGAATATCGTCATCGGTGCCAGCCTCTCTAGATGACGAGCCAGCCGTTGTCCGCGGCGATCCGCACGGCCTCGCCTCCATTACGTGCGCGCGTCTTACCGATCGCCGAGGACAGATGATTGCGCACGGTGCCCTCCGAGAGGTGCATCGCCAGTGCGACATCCGCGATGCTGCCCTCCGAGCGCAACGAGAGCAGCACGTCGGTCTCGCGAGCGCTGAGCGGCGAGGGTCCGGTCACCAGTGATTCGGTGGCCAGTAGCGGGTCGATGACGCGCAGCCCGGCCGCGACCCGGCGAACCGCATCGGCGAGCTGGTCGGACGGCGTGTCTTTGACCACGAATCCGGATGCGCCGGACTCGAGCGCGCGTCGAAGGTAGCCCGGCCTGCCGAACGTCGTGACGATGAGGGAGCGGCATCCAGTGTTCGAGTCCCGGAGCTGGCGCGCAACGGAGAGCCCGTCGAGCCCGGGCATCTCCACGTCGAGCAGTGCGACAGTTGCGCCCGTCCGCACCACGAGGTCGAGGACTTCGTCTCCCCGGCCCGCCTGGCCGACAACGTCGAAGTCCTGTTCGAGCGAGAGGAGCGAGGCGAGCGCACCGCGAACGAGCGCCTGGTCGTCGGCGACCACGATCCTGATGCGGTCGCTCACGAGGCCCTCCTCGCGGTCAACTCGAAGCCGCCGTGACCGCTGCTGCGACCGATGACGAGCTCGGCACCGACCTCGCTCGTCCGCTCGCGGAGGCCGCGGAGACCGTTGCCATGGTCGGTGCGTTCAGCGGCTGTGTTGCCGCGCGGCCCATGACCGTTGTCGGCGACGGTGAGGTGGTCCGTGCCGGCGGTCACCCAGCACGTGTCCGCGTCGGAGTGGCGGATTACGTTGGTCACGCCCTCCCGGAGCACCCACGCGAACACGCTTCGCAGCCCCGGGTCGATCTGGTCGACGGTCGGCGGAAAGTGGGCGTCGATGCCCGCGGCCGACAGCGCCGTGTTGGCCGCGGCCAGCTCGGAATCGAGGGAGATCTCACGATAGTTGGATACCGCGAGTCGCAGGTCGGAGAGTGCACTCCTCGCGATTTTCTCGATATCGGCGAGCTCTACCTCCGCCCCGTCGGGATCGATCCTCACGAGTCGCCGCGCGAGGTCAGACTTCACGGCGACGACGGTGAGCGAATGCCCGAGCACATCGTGCAGGTCGCGCCCGAAACGCGCCCGCTCCTCGATGACCGCGAGGCGCGCGATCTCGTGGTGGGCGAGCCGCAGGTCGGCGCTGGAGCGGGTGAGCGCGCCCAGTCCGATCAGGGTGATGGCCGCCACCGCCGTGACGATCGGCGCAAAGATCGTTCCGAGCTCGAAGTGCGCGAGGGCGGCGATGCCGAACTGCAGGAGCACGACGACGAGGGATGACAGGCCCGCGAGCCGCAGCGAGAGGCCGGTGAATGCGAGGGTGGCCACCACGAGCAGCCACAGCCAGATCGTCTGGGATCCGATCAGCGGAAAGAGGGCGAAGGAGACGGCCCAGTATGCGGCGATGATCGCCACTCTGACCGAGGTGCGCTCGCGGGCGATCAGTGGTCCGAGCACCATGAAAACGGCGTAGAGCACGGCGAGCAGGGCGAGCCCCAGCACCTTCGACAGCACCGGGGCTCGGCCGATGATCACCGAGACGACGAGGAGGGTCTGCCACAGCAGCCCGGATGCGGCTCCGAGGTACCACTGGCGGGCGCCGTGAGCGGTCAGCCGCTCGCGGATGCCTGGCCGTGCATCCGCCTCGCCGTCGCTGCTCACGCTAGTCACTGTAATCCCGAGTCTCGACGCCGGTCAGGCGCGGGCGGTATCGCGCTGGTAGCGCCAGGTCACGAGAAGTGCCAGTCCCGCCGTCCACCCGACCAGCACGATGACCGGTGCGAGCACGTCCCCGCTACCGTGCGCGCCCATCTGACCCAGGCGATTGAGCCAGTAGGCCGGCACGACCTGCGCGATGTTGACGAACCAGGCGGGGAAGATCTGCAGCGGCACCCAGAGACCGCCCAGCACGGCCATGCCGAGGAACACGACGAGAAAGAGCGGCTGCGCGAAGTCGGGCCTCGCGAACTGGCCGATCGCGATCGCGATGAGGGTGAACGGGATAACGCCGATCCAGATCCCGAGACCGGCGAGCATCCAATGCAGCGGGTTGAGCACCGCGCCCATTCCGATGATGGCGACCGCGAACAGCAGCACGATCGTCACGAGGGCGACGCCGAGCGCCGCGACGATCTTCGACACGAGGTATCCGGAACCCGACAGGGGCGTGACGCGCAGCTGCCGGTTCCACCCTGCCGCCCGCTCGTTCGTGATCGCGAAGGCCTGGGAGAGCGCCGCCATCATGCCGCCGTAGGCCGA
>JAQNCM010000333.1 GCA_029237615.1 Mucilaginibacter sp. | reverse complement strand
CTGTTGCTTTACAATTCATTTAACTGCTAAAAATATTTGCACTTCGGTTTCCTCAAAACTTTTGGCTCCTGAACTGTAAAGATCGAAATCGGCTGTATATGCCCTATCAACCTCACTGTTCCATATTTGTTTCCAGGCGTTTGCTACATTGTCCGGGAATTTACCTGCTAAAGTATAAACCTGATATTTCCCTGCGGGTATGGCCACGCCTATAAATCCGTCCGGAGTATCATTCATTGCCTTCACTTTACATCCAAGTACTGCGGTGTAAAATCCGGTATGATCTGTTTCATAATCAGTGTAAACACAATAAATATCATCAGCTATCCTGGCTGCAATTTTCTTCAACAGATCATCATTCATAAACCTTGTCCAAAGTGCCCCAATGTCATTTTGTGATTGCCCGTTTTGATTGGTGGTTCTAACGGATATCCCCGTTATAAAAAACTGGTCCTGCTGAATTACCTCTATTTTGTCAATCATTTTTGGTTTTTTTAAGTAACTCTTTCAATCCGTCAAAAACGGTTTTCCAGTTTTGCTCAGAATGGTCCGCAGCCTCCTGATTTTTTACGCCCTCCTGTATAATAACCAAGGTGGTTTTACCATCAGCCTCCGTTAATTCGTACGTGATATCATTATAATTTTCCGGCTTGTCTTCCGTGCCCGACATGCTGCTCCAATAACTATACTTTAAGTATTCAGGTGGATCAATAGCGAGAATAACCCCGCCATCGACATAGGTCTTTCCACCCCACTCACCGCTGAAAGTAATAGGGCTCCCTACCCTCCAGTCCGATTTTAAATCAGTACCAAAAAAATACTGCTTTACAAGAGTGGGATCGGTTAATCCCTGCCAAACCTTTTCAATCGGTTCATCAAAAATGATGGTTGTTTTTAATGTTAGTGCGTTCATTTAATTCAGTTAAGCTGTTTAAGTTAGATTAGTTGATCGTCAGAAAATCTTGACAAAATAAAAACTATCGAATGACAACCCTATGTCAGTAGGAATTTATCAGCTGTAGATTTTTTTTTGCTATTGTAGCAGCCAAACTACTTACACGCTCCTTTAAACTATCCGGACTTACAATTTCGGCCTGGTCGCCAAACATCATAAACCAGCGTGCAAAACCTTCTAATGACATGGTGAGGAAGGTCATTTCAACCTGGTCACCGATTGTTTTTTCAGACACAAAACCGCTGTAATATTTTTGGAACTCCAGGTGGCTCATTATTGATTTTACAACCAGTATTATAACTAATTCCAGTTCCTGATCTTTAGCCGTTTGTGCTATGTATGCTTTTAATGTGGGATGTTTATTATCAAATACCTGGTTAGTCACTAAAATAAAATTGATCCGGTCTACCATGAAGTCACGGTAATCGTTCATCATCCGGCAATAAGCAATCAGATGCCAGTATCTGTCTTTATAAAAAATTCCAATTGGCTCTACATCTCTTTTGGTATGCTCCTGGCTGTGGCTGGCGAAATAATCAATTGTAATTATATTTTTTCGTGCGATGCTGTTTAGCAGTGTCTGAATATGGTCTTTATTATTCACCCTCAACTGGCTGTGGCTTTTCAAAACTTCAATCTTGCTGTCAATATCTTCCAGTAAATTCTTTTCAGATGTCTTCAAAATTGCCCTTATCTTGTACATAGCCGATTTATACTGCGCTGTTGTAGAGGCATCGGTTAATTTTTCGACAAACTTCTCGGCAGTTAAAAAAGCGGTAGCTTCTTCGCGGGTAAACATTACCGGTGGCAACCGGTAGCCATCCATGATAGAATAGCCGACACCCGCCTCTCCTATTATAGGTATCCCGGCTTCTTCTAATGTTTTTACGTCGCGGTAAACAGTACGCAGACTTATGCCAAAGCGTTCGGCTATGTCAACGGCCTTAACAACCCTGCGGGATTGCAATTGAATTAAAATGGCTGATACGCGATCAATACGGTTCATCACAGCAAATTACATAAAAATGGGTTATCTTGTCATAATTTTTTTTATTTTGCTTTGATGAACACGGACGATAAAATTATAACATTTGAATCTTATTACGACCCGATGCTGGCGCATATTGTGCGCTCAAGGCTCGAAGCAAATGGCATATCCTGTTTTATCGCCGATGAAAATACCATTGGCGCCAATCCCCTTTATAACCAGGCAGTAGGTGGTATTAAAATCAAAATTTTTGAGCGGGATCTGCAAAGGTGCCGGGAAATACTGGCAACGGAAGGCGACCTGCATGAGCAGGATCATTTTGAAATTGATGACGAAACGAACACCTATGTAGTTTGTCCTTTTTGCGCTTCGACCAACGTAAGCAATATTTCCGCAGATAATGAATCAGGTCTTTTGGATTCTTTTATCAACCTGGTAAATCCGTTTAACTCACAAAAAAACTGGCATTGTAATAATTGTCAGCAGGATTTTGAATAGGCCGTTTTTGCTTTTTAAATATTGTATCAATAAAGAATACAAAGAGGCATTTTTGAAAAGCTAATTTAATATATTAGCGGATATGTATAGCCGCCGCAAATTTATAAAAGTGTCGGCTGCAGGTGTCTCACTTGCAGCTCTTTCCTCATCCGCAATCGCTAAATCAACATTAATACAACCGGCCCCTAATTATCCAATTGTTATTTCTACCTGGGATTTTGGCGTAGCCGCTAACAAAGAAGCTTGGAAAACGCTTGAAAATGGCGGCCGGGCATTAGATGCTGTTGAAGCAGGCGTAAAAATTCCGGAAGCTGATATGCACAATCACAGTGTAGGCAGGGCCGGTTATCCAGACCGCGACGGGCATGTAACGCTTGACGCCTGTATAATGGATGAGCTGGGTAATTGCGGTGCAGTGGCGGGTATCGAATACATAGCGCATCCCATATCTGTTGCACGGCTGGTAATGGAAAAAACCCCGCATGTGATGCTTGTTGGCGAGGGAGCTACCCAATTTGCTGTTGAGCAAGGCTTTAAGAAAGAAAAACTCCTTACTCCCGAATCAGAAAAAGCCTGGAAAGAGTGGCTTAAAACAGCCAAATATTCACCGGTAATTAATTTTGAAAACAAACAGCATATACCCGGTAACCAGTATAACCACGATACCATTGGCATGCTGGCTATTGATGCAAAAGGGAATATATCGGGAGCATGTACCACCAGCGGCATGGCTTTTAAATTGCATGGCCGGGTGGGCGATAGTCCAATAATTGGTGCGGGCTTATTTGTTGATAACGAAGTAGGTGGTGCAACGTCAACCGGTGTTGGCGAAGAAGTAATACGTAATGTTGGAAGTTTTCTGGTTGTTGAGCTAATGCGCCAGGGCCTTTCACCTGAAGATGCCTGTAAAGAAGCGGTAAGGCGCATCATAAAAAAGAAACCGGAAACTGCCAAAGAGATACAGGTTGGGTTTCTTGCCATCAATAAAAAAGGCGAATACGGTGCTTTTGCTATTCAGAAAGGATTTTCATTCGCCGTTTGTAATACGGAAAAACAAGACTTAATCATCCCGGGCAAAAGTTTTTATTAAAACGCAATTAATTGCCGAAGAGAATTAACTGATGAATTTCAATATAACTATCTGTTATAACCAATCCTGTAATTATTCGTAAAAGGAGTAAAGGTATTTTCCCTGAGGATTTTATTTTGCTGTAACTATTTTTAATTTAAGCCGTCCCATCATAATGAATCCACCCGTAATACTTGAAATTTGTGCTAATTCTTTAACATCAGCATTAGCGGCACAGGATGGAGGAGCCGTACGTATTGAACTTTGTGAAAATTTATATGAAGGCGGAACGACACCGTCGCATGGAGAAATTTTACTGGCTCGTAAGCTATTGCATATTAAGTTATATGTATTGATAAGGCCCCGCGGAGGTGATTTTTTATATACTGATTTAGAATTAGATGTGATGATGGCTGATGTACGGTACTGCATTGAAGCCGGCTGTGATGGCATTGTTATTGGAATATTGAAAGCTGATGGCACTGTCGATAAAAAGCGCTGCGCTGAATTAGTAAATATGGCCAGGCAATCTGGCATTGGAGTAACATTTCACCGCGCGTTTGATATGTGTACGGATCTTTTCCAGGCAATGGAAGATATTATTGAATTGGGTTGTGAGCGGATTTTAACATCCGGTGGAAAAAGCACAGCCATGGAAGGTATCAACGTACTCGCACATTTAATTAAAAAAGCGGCGGGCCGCATAAAGATTATGCCCGGAAGCGGAATCAGCGAAACAAACGTTTCCGACCTGGTGTATTTCACCAAGGCAACAGAAGTACACTCATCTGCCAGGGTGCGTGTAGAAAGTAAAATGGATTACAAAAATAAACGCATCATTATGGGCAACAACTATGGTGATGAATACGCTAATGATGTAACAGATGTAAACCGCGTTAAAAATATACTTAAAATGGCGAATAACCGGTAATAACCGCCCTATTACCTGGTTAAAGGCTTTTTAGCTTTAATAAACAAATAATCACCACGCTTATTATTGTAGTTATTTTGTATTTCCATAAACTTTCCTGTTTCAATATCTGCCGCAAGCTTTGAAAGGCCTTTTTCAACTTCATCAGCATTGGCCAATGCTGCAAATGAAGAAATCCCGTTTCTGATTGCTTCATTAAAATAAAGCGTCGGACGATGCTTTCCCGAATATAGAAAATGGTCCTTCAGATCTTCATGTACAAAATATTCTTCGGTGGTTATATCTGCAAAGCCAGCACTGGTTAATGCATCTGTAATAACATCCAAAGCAGGCATTTGAATCATAGATGATTTTAACATATCCGGGAAATAATAATTAAGCCAATAGCCTTTCATTTGTTCCGGGGTTGAAGTAAATAATACAACCGTTCCATTTTGTTTGGTTACCCGGTAAATTTCTTTGAAAGATTGCTCCAGGCCGGTCCAGTGATGAATGGTTAGGGTGGCTATTACCCCATCAAAAGTATCATCATTTGCCGGGATGCGTTCAGCCGATCCTTGCAGCCAGTTAATTTTTCCATCACGTTTTCGCGCTTCGCGAAGCATATTTTCAGATGGCTCTACGCCTGTAAAATTTAAACCACGGTTTGATAAAACAATGGTATAATTGCCTGTTCCGCAGCCAATATCCAGAAATTGTTTTCCAGATCCAGGTCCCAAAAGATAAACAAGGCGGCCGGTTAAATAAGGATCGGCTTGTCTCGTTGCATTATACCTTGTGGCGATTAAGTCATATTTTGTTTTCATCGTTTGTATTTGAACAAGCAGTCGGGACATGTCTGAATTGGTGATGAATTTATGGCTTTTAATTTTAGATATCTTTATTTATACCACTACCCAATATTAAAGTGAGTTAAAAAAAGAAATTCAAGCAGAAAATAAGCGTTGAACTTATTGCTTATGTCCACTTTAAAAAAAAACAGAATCACTTTTTCGGGAACGTTACCGACGACAAATTAACTTGAAGTGAAAAGGAGCTTAGTGTATTTAATACATCTAAATACATTAAAACTCAGCTTTCGGTTGTAAATTAGGCAGAAAATTAAACTTTAATCATAACGTAATTATCTAAAAATATATTTCTAATAAGTTAATATTAAGGTTAAAATATTATTAAAAATTAATCTTTAAATTTTCAATAATTAGTTTGGAAATATTATTCATTAGCGTACCTTAGCTTCAGTGTGTATCGCTACACAGTTTATAAACCAATTGTACCTGTTACCCTATTTCAGTTTCTAACTAAAAAAAGATAGTAATACGTTGCCCTTTTTTAAGGATAAGTTTTCTTTCCTTGATGGAAAAGGTGTGCATTATAAAACAAAACTATGTTGACCTTAAATCAAAAAATATTTAGCCGCACGACCATTCGGTAACGTTCCCGGAAAACTTAATTATGAACAATTAATAAATCAAATACCAATTTACTTAAACCCAACAATTATGAAAAAACACATGTACAGGCTAACCCAGGTAGCGCTTTTCCTGGCATTATTTAGTTTTTCCCAGTGTAAAAAGGCTGTCCAAACAGAAAATGCGCCTGTTGCTACGGCTGTAATTAAAAACAAAACCCTTATCACGGATGCTGCGCCGGGACCCGGCGGTGGCGTAATGATGCAGGCTTTTTACTGGAACACAACGGCAGGTTCCTGGTGGAGCACGATAAACAGTAAAATAGCATCGTGGGATGCAGCAGGTATTTCTGCTATTTGGTTACCTCCTGCAACAAAAGGACAAAGCGGTGGCTCCAGTATGGGCTATGACCCTTATGATTATTTTGATTTTGGTACTTATAACCAAATGGGTTCTGTAACTACCCGTTTCGGTAATTTAACTGATCTGAATACGCTGATCTCAAACGCACACAGCCACAACATACAAGTATATGCGGATATGGTATTAAACCATTGCAGTGGTGGTACTTTAGAGGCGAATCCCTATACCGGCACCAATACTTATACTAAATTCACACCACTTTCGGGTAAATTCAACAGAAGCGCGAGTGATTTTCACCCCAATAATATACACGCATCTGATGAAGGGGCTTTTGGCGGATTCCCGGATCTTTGCCATGCACAGGCAAATGTTTCTAACTGGATATATAACGCTTCATACAGTATGTCCAGGTATTATAAAAACACCATACATTATGACGGATGGCGTTTTGATTATGTAAAAGGTTTTGGTGCATGGGTCGTTCAAAATTACGTGAACAGCGTTGGTGGCTTCGCCGTGGCCGAAAACTGGGACGGCAATGCAGCAAACTTACAGAATTGGGTTAATGCCGCCGGCGGTACCTCTTCAGCTTTTGACTTTGCCTGCTTTTACAGTATGCACTCTGCGTTTGACAGCAATGATCTTACCCATTTAAACGATGATATGCTGTTGAAAAGGAACGCTGCAAAAGCGGTCACCTTTGTTTCTAATCATGATACGGACATTATTGGTAACAAATTATCAGCCTATGCTTATATCATGACCCATGAAGGTTATCCCTGCGTATTTTACAACGACTATGAAACATGGCTTGATAAAAATAAGATGGATAACCTGATATGGATACACAGAACATTAGCTGGCGGTACCACTACCAACTTATGGTCTGCCAGTGATCAGTACATCGACAGAAGAAATGGATACGGCGCCGCACCCGGGGTAATTGTCTATTTTAATGGAACATCCAGCTGGCAGCAACAATGGGTTACTTCCAATTGGGCAAATAAGCAGATTAAAGAATATACCGGTGCATCTGGCTGGATACAAACCGTGGCCGCCGACGGCCGGGTATTGATCCAGGCACCACCTAACTCTTATTCAATCTGGTCAATTACCGGTTATTGATATATTATCCCCTGGGTTTAAGAAATATGCCATAGGCATATTTCTTAAACCATTTTATAATAATTAAATCCAACTTAAAAAATGAAGTTAACCTTCTTTGTAATCTTCGCTACTACCCTATTTTACAGCTGTAACACGACCAATAAAAAATCAAAAAGCAACAAAAATGAATTGGAGTATGTATCAGAACCCGTTACCTCCGGAGATATGTCAGCAGATTTTAGCCTTTTGGGAAATGCGGCTAACCGGGAATTGAACTCTCAAATTAAGTTAACAAACTCTGTAAACGGGATTGTTGACGTTGAAGAAATTATTATAGCTACCGATGATGGAATCCGGTCGTTACCTATACAGGGGTTTACGCCATTTTCACTGAAAAAGGGGAAAGATACCAGCTTGTCTTTAAAATTTAACCCTACAAACGATCTCAAATTGTTTCAAATGACAGGTTTGCCGGGCAATATTAAGTCTGCTTATACTATTTCGGTTTCTTATAAGGTAGCCGGGAACGACAACATGCTGTCGCTTGCGCTTAAATCACGATCAAAAAAAGAGGAATTCATTGCCTTTACCAAGGAAAATAAAATACCGGTCACAGGTTATTCATTCAATACCAGGGCTGGCTTTAACGAAATACAGAAAAGATATCTTGCAACCCTAAAACAAATAACGCAGCCTCCCTTTGTTTATTTAAGTGAGCAGGAAATAGCTGTTTCCGGCTTAAATTTCCGGTTAAAAGCTTACTATCAAAAAGACACGCTGCATGCCGGATTATTTATTGTAAACCATGCGGACTTCCCGGTTAAAATTATCCCGGATTCTTTAGATGTGATAACCGATGGAAAAATTTTACCGAACGAAAGTAAAACAATCACCATAGAGAAAATATCCGGATCGCAACAGGATATGGCTATGATGGAGAAAGGTGACAGGGTGTTTATTCTTTTCAAAAAACGAATGGATATTAAAACACCCGGTAAAACAAACCTGATTCTTACCATTCGCAAAGCGTTTATGCTAACTGGCAAAAAGGTTTTATTTGATCAGAATGTTCAACTCTTACCAAAGCAATTTTAACCCGGTAAAATAAGTATCAGCAAACTTTCCTTATACTCACATCTCCTGCAACACAGATAATATGTTGCCTGCAGGATCTTTGAACCAGGCAATGTCCGGGCCATGACCATTGCTCCGGACTATGCCTTTTTCGTCGGTTTTGATGTCTCCGCCATATTGTTCGAAAGTAATTCCACGGCCAATGAGTTCATCCACCGTTTTTTCTACATCTTTTACCTGGAAATTGAGGATGGTAAAGGTAGCCGGTTCATGGTTTGGTTTTGGATAAACTATTATCTGGTTTCCACCAAATAAATACAGATCCAGTATACCCATACTATTTTCCCGGACTTCTATCCCAAGTAACTCATGATAAAACTCTTTTGCCTTTTGCAGGTCGTTCACTGAGAAACTACTTAATGCTTTTGTGTCTTTAAACATAATTAATTGATTTAAATTATATCACTGAATAGATGGATTATCTTTCGTTGTTTTTAAATGAAAGGCCGTTTTCTTTCAACGCCTTTTCTAGTGTTGGAATTGTCCCCGGTCCTATTCCATGCAGCTTTAAAATATCAGCTTTACTGAAATTGGAAAGATATTGTAACGTTCTTTATATCCTTATTTTCCAATGCACATCTGGCAGGCGCTGAAATCAAAGAAAGAAAATCGTCATATTTTTTATCCGGGGTATCCATTTGTATATTAAATTAATGATAAACAAATTTAATAGCGCTAAATAAACAATAAGCGGGGCTTTAGCGACAAATTAAGGAACAATTAAGACAAGTTTTCGCTACTCTCCCACCCATATTCTGCGTTCGCGAAATAACACAAGAAGCCATTACATATAACTATCTTAATTATACATTTTAACTATCTTAATTATACATTTTCGCTGCTTAAATTAAACTTACTGTTTTACCTACCGTTTTTTTGTCCCTGATCGTTTCTGCATCCGGCTGGCTGCCGCCAACACTAATCATTATTTTTCCCTTTAGCTCTTTCATAGTCCCATCAGCCTGAATGAGTGACAAATCAGCAGGAGTTAATTCGAACCGGATAACCTTGCTTTGCCCGGATTTTATAAACGTTCTTTCAAAACCTTTTAAAGCTTTGATCGGGGTTCTTATTTTTAATCCTAAATGGGAAATATATAATTCTGTAACCTCCTCGCCATCCATTTTACCGGTGTTGCTCACCCGTACGCTTAATGTAACAGCTTTTCCCGGTGAAATAGCTGATTGTACATTCAGCTCATCATATTTAAAATCCGAATAGCTTAAGCCATATCCAAAGCTATATAAGGGCTGACCTTTAAAATACCGGTAAGTGCGGTTACTCATGGAATAGTCGGTAAATGCAGGCAGGTCGGCATCGCTTTTGTAAAAAGTAACCGGGAGTCGTCCGGCAGGATTATAATCGCCAAAAATAATATCAGCAATTGCGGTACCTGCATCCTGGCCGCCATACCAGGCATTTAAAATAGCCGGGATATGTTCCGCTTCCCACGGAATAGCAATAGCTGAGCCGGTCATCATTACAAAAACCACCGGTTTGCCGGTTGCTTGCAAAGCTTTCAGCAATTGAGTTTGCACTTCGGGCAGCGCAATTGAAGTACGGTCGCCACCGCTAAATCCCGCCTTACTCACTTTCATTTCCTCCCCTTCCAATTGCGGAGATATACCTCCCACATAAATTATTGCATCCACATCTTTTACACTATCAGCCAGCTTTGTAAAACCAAGAGTTGTTGCCGGATCCCCAATAAAATCAGTGCCTTTGCTGTAAATTACTTGAGTTCCGGAGCCAAGTTTGGCTTTAATGCCTTGCAAAGCAGTTACCAATTGAGAAGGCTGTCCATTATAATTACCCAATATACTTTGGGAATTATCCGCATTTGGCCCTATTACAGCAATTTTTTTTAAATTTTTTCTTAAAGGCAGTAAATGATCCTGATTTTTTAAAAGAACAATTGACTGCCTTGCCATTTTTAACGCCTGCGCTTTATGTTCAGGACTTTCCAAAACCTTGGTGCTTATCTGTGCATATTTAACCGTTTCTGGCGGATCAAACATACCTAAACGAAAACGGATGGTAAATAATCTCTTAAGCGATACATCCAATTGCTGTTCTGTTAATTTCCCATCTTTTACCGCCTGTACCAAAGTTTTATAAGTTACATTTCCGCACTCGACATCGGTGCCGTGCAATACTGCATCAGCTGCGGCGCTTTCGGCATCCCTGCTTGTTTTATGCCGCTGGTAAAAATCATCGATAGCACCGCAGTCAGACGTTACATAACCGGTAAAGCCCCACTCGTTCCGCAAAATATTGTTCATTAACAAGTCGTTACCACAACAAGGCTGGCCTTCAAAAGCGTTATAGGCGCACATCACACCGGCCACTTTTGCGTTAACCACCAGGTTATGAAAAGCGGGCAGGTAAGTATCCCAAAGGTCATAATCACTTATTTCAGCATCAAATTCATGTCTCGACGATTCAGGACCGCTATGAACAGCATAATGTTTTGCGCAGGCAGCAGCTTTAAGGTATTTAGGGTCGTTACCTTGTAAGCCGGTTACAAATGCCTTCCCCAGCGCGCCCGTTAAATAGGGATCCTCGCCATAGGTCTCTTGTCCCCTGCCCCAACGGGGATCACGGAATATATTGATGTTGGGGGTCCAGTAAGTGAGGCCGAGGTAAATTTTTCTGTCGCCGTTTTTAATGCTTTCGTTACTTATTGCGCGCCCTTCTTCGGCTGTATAATCAGCCATCACATGTAAAGAGCTTTTATCAAAAGTTGCCGCCATCCCTATAGCCTGCGGATATACCGTAACTTTAAACGGTGTACGCGCTACGCCATGCAGGCACTCGTTCCACCAGTTATAAGCAGGAATACCCAGACGCTCAACAGCAGGCGCTGTATTCAGCATCTGCGATACTTTTTCCTCCAATGTTAATTTCGAAACCAGGTCATCAACCCGTTTATCAATTGGCAATGCCGGATTTTGAAAATCATATTGATAAGGTTTGTGCTTTACAAAAGCAACGGACGAGAAAAGACATGCTGCGATTAACAGTACAATAAACCTGTTGGCGACTAAATATTTCATTTAAATATCAATAAAAAAGGTAATTGAATTTTCGGTGTACTAAAGTACAAAACACTTTAGTTTATGCAATCGATTGCGGTAATATTTTCTATTGTAATTATTTCGTTATAAATTGCTGTTGCAAAGCTGCTTACAAGATCACTTCATGAATTTAAGTATTCATGCGGATTTTTATCATACCTTTATAGTCTTACATGGAAGAAAGAAAATACTTAACTACCTGGAAAAGGTATATCCCCGTTATCCGTTTGCATTTAAAAAGAAGCCTTAACGAAGAACAGCAGTTTAAATTAAATATCACCGATTTTGAATCGGCAGGTGACCGGGGAAAATCTGGTTATACGTTTAATATCGCTTTAGAAAACGGCAAGGTTACCAATAACATCAGCGGATCAGCAGTTGCACGCGATCTTTTTGAAGCGATGAAAGAAGACGAAGCCATAAAAGCGATGCTGCAAAACAAAAGCATAAAAATATCGGTTGGAAAATCATTTATGCTGAGTATAAAAACCACTCATTTATCCACTTATAAATAGGCTGCCCTGGTTTAATGCAGTCCGAAGTTTAAAAACAACGCTTAATAACACCTAATACTTGGGTATAGCGGTGCTATGCCGTTACCTTTGCAAAAAGTCGTAGTTTTTAATAAATTAAACTTTTTCCTTCGCTATTGGTTTGCTCATTAAACAATAACGAATGGAAACAAACCGGCTTTCAGATACGCTTGCAAAAGCATTAAATGACCAAATGACTGTAGAGGCGTACAATGCTCAGGTTTACCTGGCATATGCGGCATGGGCAAGCGAAAAAGGATACGATGGCATTTCAAACTTCCTTTTCAGACATTCGGCTGAAGAACGCAACCACATGATGAAGATCCTCGAATATATTTTGAAAAGAGGCGCTAAAGTGGTTGTTACTGCGATACCAGATTCCGGTCCGGAACCTGAAAGTGTTAATGAATGCTTCGAAAATATATTCAATTCTGAGGTGGAGAATACCAAGTGTATTTACAATATTGTAAATATGAGCATGGCCGAAAAAGACTGGGCAACCTGGAATTTTATGCAATGGTTTGTGAAAGAGCAAACGGAAGAAGAGACCATGGCACTTGGCCTGCTTTCGAAAATTAAAATTGCCGGTGGTGCCTCAGCAGATAACGATGCATTGTATGTGCTTAATAACGATCTCGCAAAAACCCCGGATGACGCAACGCTTGCACAGGATACAAGTGTAACCAATCCGTAAGCTAAAACAAACAGGTTGTCCCGATGTGAAATTTGTAGATTTATATGATGTGACTCATTGTGCCCTGCTACTTATGGCTGGATTATAATGGGTAGCTCCCTACGGGGCAAAAATGGGATCGTTGGGGTTTTTCTACAAACAGGTTGTCCCGATGGGACATTGTATGTTTGTTCTTTTAATTGAGTTGTTTATACAATCCGGCGGTTTCTTTCTTAAAAAAATTTCTTCTGCCACCACAAAGGGTGTTGATTAAGACTTGCCCCTCAGGACATAATGTTGGTATATGGCCCGTCAAAAGATTTGCAGCAAATAATACAGGGTTTTATGCCCCGTCAAGGGGCTACCTGTTTGTAGCAAATAAATACAAATTTTATTTGCCCCGTCAGGGGCTACCCTTATCCCGTTAAAAGGTCTTGAAATAAATATTTTTCATCATACTCCACAGCATAGCTTTTTAACATATCCAGATATTCTTCTTTAAATGTCTTTTTTGAATGATGCTTTTTTTGATTTAAAATATATTTTACTACGCCATCAATTTGTGTACGACTATTGCTAAATGCTCCATATCCGTCTTGCCAATAAAACTTTCTTCGGGTAAATCCTTTTTTATTAACAAATTCTGAGCTATCTCCTTTTACCTGTCGCATCATTTCGGATATAGATTGTTTAGGATTAAGTCCAACAAAAACGTGCAAATGATCGGGCATTGAATTTATCGCTAATAGTTTATGACCATTATTTTGTATGATACCAGTAATATACATGTGAAGTTGGTCTTCCCATTCAGACTGTATTACCGCTTCTCTAAATTTTACTGCAAATACAATATGAATATATAATTGGGTATAGGTGTTAGGCATGATGATAAGATTTGTTCAAAAATAATATTTCTGAGCAAACCTGCAATGGTAGCCCCCATAGGGGCAAAATCGACCAGGCGTTTTTTTTACAAACAGGTTGTCCCAATGGGACATTAGCAAATTTTATCTATTGCGCTCCGTTGAGTTCTTTCTAAACTTTATAATCGGTAGCCCCACGGGGCAAAAATCGGATCATCGGTTTTTTCTACAAATTGGTTGTCCCGATGGGACATTGGCAAATTTTATCTATTGCGCCCCGTTGAGTTCTTTCTAAACTTTATAATCGGTAGCCCCACGGGCAAAAATTGGATCGTTGGTTTTTTTTACAAATAGGTTGTCTCGATAGGATATTGGTAAATTTGCCTTTTTTTAATTGAGTTGTTTATCAAATCGATGATTTAATTCTTAAACGATGAAGCATACATTTACTAATTAAAACACTGGCTAAATGCCACCAAAACTTTTAGAAACACCTCGCGGTCAACTCCATAAACTGCGGGGTGTTCCGGTTTCATAGGCAAGCCATTTTTATAGCGGATAGGAAACAAGGCGATAAAATCACGGACGGAAATCTCGTACCTCAACCATGGGTCGGCACGGTGTATCTCTTCCAGCCGCATCTCAAAAAGGGGAATGCTCAATGGGTCATTCTTCATCGCGGCAAAAGTAAACAAAAGATATTATTGGCTTATCAGCGTAATATAACTTACGCCCGGAAGCTTAAATTTCAATACGCCCTCGTCTACTTTTACAACCTTTTGTTTCATGTTTACTTCCTTACTGGTAGTGTAAATTGCAAACTGTTTTACCCCGGCAGGCAAGCCTGTTAAAGTTGCTGAGCGTGTTGTACCATTATTTACCAGGTGAATTGCATAAACACGTCTACCGTTATCACCCAGCGCCGCACAAGATACGTTTGCCCTGTCGCTGGTAACAGGCATGGCAAATAATCCCTTTGGGGTGATGGATAATTGTTTCAGGTTCCAAAACCTTTGACCGGGATGCAAAGGTTCGTTGTTTCCAAAGATACCTCCGCCAATAAGCGGTGAATAATCAGACGTTAGCTGCCATTGCAGGATAGATAAAGGCTGACAGATAGCCAATAACCGGGTATACAAATTTATCTCCTGGAGCGCATAAGTTTGTTCCTGGAAAATGTCAGGATAACTGTAAGCAGCAGCATCGATGCTTCCCTCGCCGACAAGTAACGGCAAATTCAGCCGGGTAGCCGCATCAGCCCAGTGCTGCAGGGTTTCTTTATCAAAGCCCCGCCACGAATGAAAAGATATAGCACCGATAAATGGTTTTGCCTCCGCATCATTCATTGCCGGATAGATAAACTTATAGGTGGTTGCGTCAGAATTATCGCCGAGCAGCATTTTGGTCTTAAGACCACGAGTGGCAAAATAAGCACCGCATCCTTTTATAAAGTCGTCATGATCCTGGGCAGTTAGGCGGATGTTGATACCCAGATCAGACTCATTGAAGGAAAACAGTTTGATCTCAGTACCGTATTTGTTTTTTAAGTAGATGATATAATCAGCTATTGATTTATAAATGGCATCCATATTGTCTTTATTCAGCGGATTTCCCCATACGCCATTAACTGGCTGAAAATTAACTTTACCGGCCACGGCCCAATCCGGCGGAAACCATGCAGAGAGGATGATCGGGATACCCATACTATCCAGGCGGTGGGCCATTTGCATTGCTTTTGTAACCGCAGGATTCAATTTCCCGGAATCAGCCGTAGCGGTTGGATCAACATCCTTATTTGACTGCCATGATCGCCATGGAAGCTCTACCCTACTCCAGGCGACACGCATATTTTGCAGGCAATAATCAATTACCTGCGGATCATTCTTAGGATTTTGAAGACGGAAATTACCACCAAGGCCATCAAACTCACGTCCCTTTTGCCGGGTATTAATGGTTAGGTTAACCGGTGACTTATCAATATCTCCTGAGGCTTTGATGGTGTATGACTTTTCAATCATCTCCCCTTTTTTTATATTATCCGTCTTAACCGTCACCATGAGCAACAAGTCGGTTTTTCCATGAGCAGTATCCTTTCTAACCATTATGGGTGCCGCTTCATCAAAAGTTATTTTGAGTTGTTGAGTAGCGGCAACAAATTCAATCCCCTTCCCGGTATCTTCATAATTTACTCCAGCCGGGTTTAACTGGTTTAATGAGTTATTTTTCCCATCAATAAACCGCAGGTGACCGTTTAAATAATCGGCTCCATGAAAGGTGATACAAAAGAAAACCCCTTTAAAAGAAGCATCTGCGTGGGCGGTCAACTTTAAATCTACTTTAATTTTTCCGCCGCTTATATTCTTAACCGTTTCATCAAAAAACAGACTATCAATACTCGTTGTCACTTCCTGCTCATCGCCGTTCCGTTTAAAGTGAGGACGTTGTCTTTCTTTTCCGGTTGATGTAAATTGTCCATTGTTGTGTAATACCTTAATACTCGATTCAAATTCAAAAAGCTGACCATGCTTACGAATACCTGTTATATTTCCCCAGGGTTCCACTTCGGCCTGCCCGCAGGCATCTTTAGTTAACGATAAACATGTCAACAGGACCATCAGGATAGCTGGCAATTTGTAAAATTTAAGAACGCGGTTAATGCTTTTCAAAATAGCTGGTTTAATGTGAAGCAATTGATTGTAATTTGGATAACAAAAATACCATGATCGGCGGTAACCGGGTAATGAAAAAAATGTAATTACTAAACAAATTTTTGCATTATACAATCTATCAAAACAAGGAAGCCGCTCTATCAATAAAGCGGCTTCCTTGTTAACTGGCTGAATTAACCTTTCGGATTCAATGCTTCTTTAATCCTGTCTGATAAATCTTGCAAATGGTAGGCGCTCATAGGGTCAGCTATATTGGGTATAGCCGTTTTAATCATGTTATTGATCATTCTTAGCTGCCCTTTGGCGACAGATATTACGTCGGTTTCTTCCAATTCCCGCGGCGTTGACCGGCCGCCAGTTCTGGCTGGTGCCGCAGCAGCCATTTCTTCTGCCGGTGCTTTTGGTTTTATCAGGTCTATCAGCTTGTTTACATATAGTTTTTGCAAGTCGCGTCTGTAAATATCAATCGGCTGTTTATTTTTTACTTCCTTAAAAATACTGCTGTTCATGTCGTTAAAAAAGTCGGTTATTTTATACGCCGACGGGCCGTTAGCTGCTTCACCAGCTAACAGCTTGTTTAAAGTATGTGCAGAAATAAGGCGGTTTAAAACAGGCTCCTGGCTGTGATAAATAACCTGTAGCGGGGTTTGTCCAATCTGGTTTAATATTTTTTCGTCGAGCATCCATGCCGGTGTGGTAAATAGCTGGCGATTTAAAAATCCCATTGCCTCTTTTTGGGTAGCCGCCGGTGTGTATTCGTAAATTATACCTTCCTGCTCAACGGTTTTTGGATTTTCGTAAATGCCGCCAATGTTTTTGGCTACATGGCCCATATAGCGGTTAAATTGCGTGGTTAGCTGGGTATACATATTATCAAGGTCGTCATAACCCTGGTTAGGTTCGCGGGTCCATTCAGGCAGCTTTACAATGATACGTTTCAAATTCATGATACCATAGTCGCTGGCTTTCATGGCGTTATCACCCAAATCTTCATTTTGTGAATGCGGATCATCCGGATTGATTTCTGTTCCAAACCACAGGCGACGGTTTTTCAAACGCTCTACGGTAATCTTGTTCAGGGCAGGCACATCTGCAGCACCGCCTTTTTCATCAGGCATCATTTTGTATCCCCATTCAATTGCCCAAATGTCATAGTCGCCAATACGTGGATAAAGGCCTTTCGGACCTATTTTATCTTCCGGCTGTGCTACATAATTAAACCGGGCGTAATCCATAATAGATGGCGTATGGCCATTGGCTTCCACAAAAGCCTTGTCCCTTAATTTTTCCACAGGCACGGTAGAACTGGAACCATAGTTGTGGCGTAACCCCAGTGTATGTCCAACTTCGTGGGATGAAACAAATCGGATGAGGTCACCCATCAATTTGTCATCAAATTCCATTTTACGGGCTCGCGGATCAACAGCAGCAGTTTGTATCATATACCAATCGTGCACCAGCTTCATTACGTTGTGGTACCAGTTAATATGTGTTTCCAATATCTCGCCGCTGCGGGGATCTGACACGTGCGGACCGCTGGCATTTTCTGTTTCCGATGGCTTGTAAACAATTACAGAATGTGTGGCATCGTCAAGGCTCCAGGTAGAATCCTCTTTTGCAGTGGGGGCTACTTTTGCGATGATAGCATGTTTAAATCCGGCTGCTTCAAATGCCTTTTGCCAGTCTTCCACACCGGCTATCAGATAGGGCACCCACTTTTTTGGCGTTGCCGGATCGATATAATATACAATTGGCTTCCTGGGCTCAACCAGTTCACCACGCATATATTTATCCATGTCGCCAGGTTTCGGCTCTAAGCGCCAGCGGGCTATTAACTGGATGTTTTTAATTCCCTGCGGGTTTTCGTCGAAATCAGTGTAGCCTACTGTAAAATAACCCACACGCGGATCAAAATAGCGCGACTTCATAGGCACTTTTGGTAAAATCACCAACGAAGTATTAAGCTCGACGGTAACTGAACCGGAACTGCCGCCACCACCAGCTGTGGGCGACGGCGCTGGTACGCCTCCCCTGCCACCCTGTGCCATTGGGGCAGTTTGTGCATAGGTTTTAACTGTGCTGATCTCCACATTGTTTTTGAAGGTCCTGATATTATCAATGTAGCTCCTGTCCGGGGCTATGGTTCCCATTCTCCAGCGTTGCTTAGCTTGTGGGGAACCAAAAAAGAAAATCTCGCTATCGCTGTTAATATAATCAGTAACATCGATAACACTGCCATCCTTATCTGGCGAAAAAGCGGCTATATTAAATGCGGCAGCAATGGCCTGAATATTTGAGCGCTGTACTGCCTGGTACATTGACTTTGTGCTATCAGGACTATAAGTGCTATAAGATATCTTTCTTAAAAATATCCTGTTGTTCGGTCCTTTTTCAAAGCGTACCACGGTGCTGCTAATTTGGTCGCCTGCGTAGCCGTCAGCCGCTCTTACTTCGGCCCCGGCTTTAGCAATACGTGCCACCACTAACATTTCGCGGTTCAATACACTATCGGGAATCTCAAAATAATATTTGTCCTCGACTTTATGCACTTTAAATAAACCGCTATGGCTAATTGCTTTTTCTGTAATAACTGACTTATACGGCTTTGGAGGTTGCAGCCGCTGTGCGGCATTACCGGCGAAATTTCCGGGGATGGCATTTTTTCGGGTTGAGTCGCCTCCCTGCTTTCCCTGTGCAAATACGCCGGTAATTAATGAAAGGAGAAAAATTAAAAGTATAGGTTTTTTCATATTTGTTAAGAAATAGTTAAGAAATAAAAATAGGGATACCGCATAAGCTTTAAGTTATGTAGCTAATATATTACAAATCAGCGTTATAGGTTATAAATATAAGTTATAACGGATATTATCTTTTCCGTTTTCTCTTTGTCGTTAAAGGATGATGTTTGGGCGAGTGCCTGGTATGAGTACTTTCCTGGTGATGGTGAGCGGCTGACTTATGTCCATGACGATGGTGCTTAACCTTTTTAGCGGCCTTTACAATGTTAGGGGTAAAATCTATCGCTTCGGGATGCAATGACGGTTGATACGGATCGTAATAATAAATTCCGTCTTTATCATAAAGCGGAAGATCTGCTTTTAACCGCTCATTAAAGGAGTGTTCATCTTTTGCAGCTGTATCTGTCCATGCTGCTTCTGATAATGCAGCTAAACGAGGGAAGATCATAAAGTCAAGCCGTTTTTCTGACCCCACCATCTCTGTCCACAGATTTGCCTGGATACCGATGACCTGGTTTGATTGCAGGTCATCTGCCGGCATTTGCTTATCCGGAAAATTATAAACGTCGCTTATGCTGTTAAAATAAATGTTGCTCCACTTGCGTCCAGATAAATGAGTCTTATCCTGCACAAAATCAAAATAAAGCGGAAGCCTCGGACAAAGCACCACCTGGAATTTTTTTTGAAGAGCCAGTTTCAATGAGGACGGAAAATTTTGCCGCCACCAGAATATGATCGTTTTATCTGCAGGGAGATCGGTTTCGACAGCCTCGTCCCAGCAGAGGAGTTTGCTGTTTAAACTGAGTACGGTATCTGCCATACGGTGAAAAAAGTAATGTTCAAGGTCAGAAAGTGCCGTGAACTTATTTTTTTCCATCATTTCCGTAATAGCCGGCCCACCCGCCCATGCCTGTATGCCAAAAGCTACTTCATCCCCACCCAGGTGCATCATTTGTGACGGGAAAAGGGTATTCGTCTCTTTTATTATATCTGCCAAAAACTGGTAAGTTTTTTCGTTTGACGGATCGAACGTAAAATTTGGATATTTTGCGACACTGCCGCCGCTATATTCAGGATAAGCCCTGTTTGCTGCGGTAGCATGTCCCGGCATATCAATTTCAGGGATAACGGTTATGAACCGCTGCTGTGCATAGGCTACAATCTCTTTAATATCATCCTGCGTGTAAAATTTTGCTTCAGCCAGCGAATCAGTGTGATTGCCGATGCTGCCCACCTGGGTTAATTTCGGATATTTTTTTATTTCAATACGCCAGGCGTCAACATCCGTCAAATGCCAGTGCAAGCGGTTGAGTTTGTAATAAGCCATCCAATTTAGCAACTGCTTAACCTTTTGCTTACCAAAAAAATGCCGTGATTCATCCAGCATAAAGCCCCGCCACTGGTAACGCGGCGCATCTGTTATTTCGCAGGTGGGGAGGTTTAATGAATGATCAGGCAGTTTCCTTATCATTTGCATTAGCGACACTATACCGTAAAAAATACCTTCGTTGCCTGATGAAATAATGGTGATCTTATTGGATTCGATCTTTAAACTATATGCGCCGGGAACCATGTCGTTTTTGACTAACTGAAGATCAATGAGTGCTTTTACTTCATTTGGATCCACCGCGATTAACAGCCCATTTGCCTTTTGCAGCTCTGTTTGCAGGTAATTAGCCTGCGGCAGCAGGGAATCACTATTCATGCCAATAATTGTATTACCGTTTAGCTGAAACGTGCCGCCAGCTTTTACGAATGATTTTGGAAAAGGGATAATAGAAGCCTGTTGTGCAGCCAGGGACAACGGAAAAGCAATAAACACGAATAAAACCTTAATAATATGAATCCTGATCTGTAAAAAAGCCATTAATAATCCTAACTGTTTCTCTTTTATTTATTTGTATTAATTCGTGTAATTGGTGCCTCTTTATTTTCCAAATGGCGGCAATCCTATCAGTTGTCTGTATACGGGCAAATCCATTCTGGGTTGGGCAGGAATATGGAAATTTTTGCAATAATAAACTTGTAGCGTATATTCGACGCCATTACGGATGATTGGAATATCCGGCATTTGTGTCACACTGTCAAAAAATGGCTTAGCATCTGCATCGATATACAACTGATGTTTATCTCCAATAATAATTGCATCCTTACCTATCAGTTTTTTCGGGTCGACTAAAAAGGCAAGATTTCGCGGGTCCGAATCAAAAACAACAATGTCTTTTTTCCCTTTTAAGGCCCAGTCTAATTTGCCTGTAAGCCACCAGCGGGTACTTCCTGTAAAAATATTGGGGTTTTGCATCCACCCTTCTTTTTCAAAACGGGTTTTTATATCAGTATAATCAATACCCTGTATAGTTGGATCTACTGTGTCGCCATGAAAATAATTTACTACCCATTTAGGTCCGTATACGGTCCAAAAGCCAGTGGTCATATGCAATGTAAGTACGCCTATAGTTATAATGGTAAAAAAGATAGAAAAATTAAGCCATCGGCGGGTGAGCCTTTTTGCGCTTCCTTCGCTGTTCAAACATTTATCAATACCAAAGCCAAGGGCTATAAACAACATCATATAGCCCGGCGCCTGCCAATGGAAATGGTATTGCAGATCTGACCATAAGGTTACCATCGTAAAAAACACAATTGGCAATATGGCCATCCAGAATATAAAGCTATAGGCCAGTAGTTGCGAACGCAGTTTATAGGATATAAATAGCTGCCTGATGGTTGGGAACCAGATCCATGGAAGCAGGTAGACTGCCTGCCCGGCTATGCTCCTAAAAAACCAATCGAAATGCAGGTGGAATTTTTCGCCATGTACTCCTGCCCGCGAACCCTGGAAAACAAAGGATACCCAATTATTATTGTAATTCCACCATAATATAGGGAGGGCCATAATTATAGTAATAAGGATGGCGATATATGGCCCCGGATGACGCAGCCAGTGACGCTGGTTTTTATTGGTGGCTATAAACATAAACACGCCAGCAAATAAAAACAGCACATGGTATTTGCTTAGCGTTGCCAAACCCATACTTACACCAACGGCTATCCATAACAACCATGTTTTGCTGCTGTAACGTGAGGCTTCGGAGCGCTCCGTCCCTGGCGCAACCATCAACTGAACAATAAAATAGGTAGCCACCAGCCAGAAGAACATAAGCGGCGCATCAGGCTGATACCAGCAGGCTACAGCGATAGTAAATACCGCACTTAAATTCATGACCACCACTGCCCAGAAACCGGCTTTGGCGTTAAACAGCTTTTTTGTGATCACAAATAACAGCCAGCTTGTTCCTGCAAACAGGAGTACTGACGGAAACCTGATTCCGAAATTAGTAAGGCCAAATAGCTTGATGCTTACCGCTCCCAGCCAAAAGAACAAAGGCGGCTGATCAAAATAACTTAAACTAAGATGAAGTGACCCCCTGAAATAATAGGACTCACCATTGCCAAGACCTGTATAAGCGGCAATAAAGCAACGCAGCACAAATGTTATAAAAATCAATATAGCTGCGTATAATGCCGCGGTCCTTTCCGTAAGTCTTTTCATCCGATAAAATCAGCAAGGGTTTGCAAGGGGGCAAATCTCCTAAAAAAATACTAATTAATTGAACCTTTATTTTGGTGACCAGCAAGACCGCTTTCAAAACCCATTTATAATTTGATTTGTGGAAATACCTGTTTTTGCATCGTAAAGGGGTAGCCCCGATGTGGCAAAAAAAGATCATGCATGATTGTCTACAAACGGGTAGCCTCTATGAGGCACGATG
>JAQNCM010000322.1 GCA_029237615.1 Mucilaginibacter sp. | reverse complement strand
GAAAGAAAAGCATTAAAGGTAAAATCATACAAAATCAACAGGGATACAGTCCCTGCCCCTGCTGTGCCAGAACCATCAGCAATTGAGGATGTTAAGATCGGCAACCCTTTCCGCTATGAACAATGGCTTGCTACCAATGTGTTTGAGCAAAAGCAAAAAGGTTTTTACGGTGTATTTGTGAAAGTTCCCGTTGGGGATATCCCATCAGCTACTGCCCGCAAATTTGTAGAGGCGGTAAAATCTTATATTGCTGATGAGATCCGTATTACTCAAAACCAGGGCTTGCTGCTTAAATATGTACGTAAGGAGGCATTGCCTGCTTTATATAGCGGCCTTGCAGCGATTGAATTAGCTGCTCCCGGATTTGACAGCCCTGCTGATGTAACTACCTGCCCCGGTACAGATACCTGTAATCTGGGTATTTCTAATAGCATGACGCTTTCGCGTGTGCTGGAAGATTTGATCTATAATGAATATGAAGACCTGATCTACAACAGGGAAATAAAGATAAAGATCAGCGGATGTATGAACTCATGCGGTCAGCATGGATTGGCACATATTGGTTTTCACGGAAGTTCATTGAAGGCTGGCACCAAAGTATTGCCATCTGTACAGGTACTCTTAGGCGGAGGCACTGTAGGTGACGGCGTTGGACGTGCCGCTGAAAAGGTAATTAAAGTTCCGGCAAAACGTGCAACTCATGTTTTAAGGACGGTGCTTGATAACTACAAAGAAAATTCATTCGAAAACGAAACCTTTCATGCTTATTATGACAGGCAGGGCAAGGATTATTTTTACCAGCTGTTAAAACCGCTTGCAGACCTTACGACTTTAACCGAAGATGAATTTGTTGACTGGGGTCACCAGGAAACATTTGCTACCGCCATTGGTGTTGGTGAGTGTGCGGGGGTGGTAATTGACCTGGTAGCCACATTGCTATATGAATCAGACGAAAAATTGGGCTGGGCAAATGAAGCATTTGGAGAAAGCAGATGGGCCGACGCTATTTACCACTCTTATAACGTTTTTGTAAGTGCGGCTAAAGCCTTACTGCTCGATAAAAATATTAACAGCAGTACACAAACCGGTGTAATCAGGGAGTTTGACAACAATTTTGTCAGCACAGGCGAAATTAAATTAGACGGTCCATTTAACGGCCTGGTATTACAAATCAATCAAAACGAACCTTCAGAAGAGTTTGCAACAAGCTATATTAAACAAGCCACTGATTTTTTAACAACTGTTAAGGCAAAAAGAGAGGAATTGGTACAATCATGATAGATACATTAGTGAAAAAAGAAATAAAAGAACCCCGTATCACTTTAGTTGGCGCCGGACCCGGTGATGCTGATCTGATCACTTTAAAAGGATTAAAAGCGTTAAAAACGGCAGACGTTGTTTTATACGATGCATTAGTAAATGAGGAATTACTTGAATTTGCCCCCGAACATGCAACTAAAGTTTATGTAGGCAAGCGGTCTGGCGATCATTCTTATTCACAGGATGCGGTTAATAAGCTGATGATTGATTATGCCATCAATTACGGGCATGTTGTGCGTCTTAAAGGCGGCGACCCCTTCGTTTTTGGGCGTGGATTTGAAGAACTTGATTATGCAGCATCTTATAGCATCCCTGCACAGGTTATCCCTGGAATATCCAGCTCAATAGGCGTTCCGGGAATGCAAAATATACCCGTTACGCACCGCGGTTTAAGTGAGAGCTTTTGGGTGGTTACCGGAACTACAGCCAGTGGAAAAGTGTCAAATGATATTTATGATGCTGCACGCACCAGGGCTACTGTTGTAGTTTTAATGGGGGTTCATAAACTTGCAGAAATTACGGAGATATTTAAAAAAGAAGGCAAAAACAAGCTGCCGGTGGCGGTGATTCAAAGCGGGTCAACCGTAAATGAAAAGGTAGCTATCGGAATAGTGGACACCATTGTTGAAGTGGTGGAAGAAAAGAAGATCACTTCGCCTGCTTTAATCGTGTTTGGCGACGTGGTATCTTTACATCCTCAATACCAACCTATCAAAGAATTTTATGACATTGTTGCCGAAGGATAAAAAGTTAAGCATCATTCAAAATGAAAAGACCGAAGGCAATACCTTGTTCCCGGTCTTTTTAAAACTGAATGAGTTGCATACGGTACTGATTGGCGCAGGCAATGTCGGCCTCGAAAAGCTGACTGCCATTTTGCATAATAGTCCGGATGCAAGCGTAACTGTTATTGCTTTAGCTGTTTTACCTGAGGTACAGGCGCTGGCTGTTGAGTATAAGGGAATTACCATTGTACAAAAGGCTTTTAGCGATGCTGACCTCAACAATGCCGATGTGGTAATTGCTGCAACCAATGACGGCGAACTGAATAATTTCATCAGGCAATCTGCACACGACCGCAAATTGCTTATCAATGTTGCCGATAAACCTGAACTTTGTGATTTTTACCTCGGTTCAATTGTTCAAAAAGGCGATTTGAAAATAGCCATTTCTACCAACGGCAAGTCCCCTACCATAGCTAAACGTCTGAAAGAAATTTTAAACGACGGGTTGCCCGATGAGCTCGATAATTCACTGCAGCAAATGAGTGCATTACGCAATTCACTTAACGGCGATTTTGCATCGAAAGTTAAAAAACTTAACGAAGTTACCGCCGTGCTGGTGGCTCCCAAACAACCTGAAAAAAAGAATATTATATGGCTGATATGGGGAACGATTGTAATATCGCTGGTGGTTGCTATCGCGGTTTTATGGCTTAAACAACCTGGGTTTAAAAATTATGTTGAAGAGATAAATCCGCTATTCTATTATTTCCTGGGTGCCGGTTTTGTATTCGCCCTTATTGATGGCGCTATTGGCATGTCGTATGGTGTTACTTCAACAACGTTTTCGCTGTCAATGGGTATCCCTCCTGCTTCTGCAAGCATGGGCGTCCATCTGTCAGAAATAATGAGCAATGGCATTGCGGGCTGGATGCATTACCGTATGGGTAATATAAATTGGCGCTTGTTTAAGTTGCTGCTTATTCCGGGAATCGTAGGCGCTGTAACAGGTGCTTATCTGCTTTCATCGTTAGAGCATTATAGCCAGTATACAAAACCGTTCGTCTCTTTATATACGTTGATACTGGGTTTTGTTATCCTTTCAAAAGCATTTAAAACAGGTGTTAAAAAATCATCCGAAAAAATAAAAAACATTCCTCTATTAGGCCTTGGTGGTGGTTTTATTGATGCAGTTGGCGGCGGTGGATGGGGTTCCATTGTATTATCTACGTTGATAGCCGGTGGCAGGCATCCGCGATTTTCATTGGGAACTGTAAAACTATCGCGTTTTTTTATCGCTGTGATGAGTTCTATTACCTTTTTTACTATGCTCAACTCGCATCACTGGGAGGCTGTTGCAGGTTTGGTGATAGGCAGTGCCATTGCATCTCCTATCGCAGCTAAAATTTCGAACCGTATATCAGCCAAAGCCATTATGATTTCGGTAGCAGTAATTGTAATATTAATCAGTATAAAAAGCATCGTGGCTTTTTTAACAAAGATTTTATAATAAATAATGGCAGAATGAGTGATTTAGCAGAAAATATTAAAAAAGAAACAACAGGACTTAACCCGGTGGAGGCGTTGACGCTTTTATCGGATATCTTCCGTGGAGAGATCGTATTTTCAACCAGTTTTGGATGGGAAGACCAGGTAATTACCCACATGATCTTTACCAACAACCTGCCGATAAAAATTTTTACGCTCGAAACCGGAAGACTGTTTCCCGAAACTTATTATGTTTGGAACCGTACCATGGAAATATATGGTAAGCCGATACATGCTTATTACCCACAGCACCAATTGCTGGAGCAAATGGTAAACGCTAAAGGGCCAAATAGTTTTTATGAATCTGTAGAAAATCGTAAAGAGTGCTGCGGAATTCGTAAAATTGAACCTTTAAAACGTGCATTGGCCGGCAACAAATGCTGGATAACCGGTATCCGTGCGGAGCAATCGGTAAACAGGCAGTTTATGGACAACGTGGAATGGGATGATCAAAATCAATTGGTTAAATTTCACCCTATCTACAACTGGACGCTGGATGACGTTAAAGAATATATCAAAAAATATAATGTACCCTATAATACGCTGCATGACAGGGGATTTCCCAGCATCGGCTGCGCACCCTGCACCCGGGCGGTACAACCTGGCGAAGATTTCAGGGCCGGCCGTTGGTGGTGGGAAGACCAATCAAAAAAAGAATGCGGACTGCATGGAGTTAATGAAGTTATTGAAAAATGAGTAAACATCAATTGGATTATTTAGATGAGTTAGAGGCAGAAGCTATATATATTCTGCGGGAAGTAGCCGGTCAGTTCGAAAAACCTGCACTGCTGTTTTCGGGCGGAAAAGATTCTATCACGTTGGTTCGTCTGGCCGAAAAGGCTTTCAGGCCGGGAAAATTTCCTTTCCCGCTGGTACATATCGATACCGGCCATAATTTTATTGAAACCATTGAATACCGCGATGCTATGATCAAACGCATTGGCGAAAAATTGATCGTCGGCCACGTGCAGGATTCAATTGATGAGGGCAAGGTAGCGGAGCAAAAAGGTAAAAATGCCAGTCGCAATGCGTTACAAACCGTAACCCTGCTGGATACCATTGCAAAGCACCAGTTTGATGCCTGTATTGGCGGCGCACGCCGCGATGAGGAAAAAGCAAGGGCTAAAGAACGTATCTTTTCGGTAAGGGACGAATTCGGACAATGGGACCCGAAACGCCAGCGGCCAGAACTTTGGAATATTTTTAATGGCAAGATTCACAAGGGCGAAAACGTAAGGGTGTTCCCTATCAGTAACTGGACCGAGCTGGACGTTTGGAACTATATCCGCAGGGAGAAAATAGAATTGCCTTCTATTTATTTTGCCCACGAAAGAGATTGCATTACCCGCAACGGACAATTAATGGCAGCTTCGCCATTTTTAAATATGGATGAAGAGGATGTGATCACCCGTCAAAATGTACGTTTCCGTACCGTGGGTGACATGACCTGTACCGCTGCGGTAGAATCATACGCCTATCATATTGACGATATTATTGAAGAAATAAGCGCTTCCAAAATTAGCGAGCGTGGTGCCCGTATGGACGATAAAGTTTCAGAAGCTGCCATGGAAGACCGCAAAAAAGGAGGATACTTTTAATTTACGATTTTAGATTTACGATTTTAGATTTGAATAACGCGCCCTTGTTGGATGTTTCCAAATGGAACAAGCAATAAATCCGAAATCGAAAATCCCAAATCCGAAATAAACAACGATTTAGAATTGCGACTTCAGATTAAGGTTCTCAAAATACCCAATCCAAAATCGTAAATCCCAAATAATTAAAATGGATATATTAAAATTTATTACAGCAGGCAGTGTTGATGACGGTAAAAGTACGCTTATAGGGCGTTTACTGTATGATAGCGAATCTATATTAGCCGATCAGCTGGAAGCATTGCACCGTTCCAACCGTAAAAATGACGACGGCAGCATTGACCTTGCAATTTTAACCGACGGCTTAAAAGCCGAACGCGAACAGGGAATAACCATTGATGTAGCTTATAAGTATTTTCAGACCGATAAACGTAAATTTATTATTGCTGATACACCGGGCCATATACAATACACCCGTAACATGGTTACAGGTGCCTCGAATGCTAACCTGGCTATCATCCTTATCGATGCCCGCAAAGGGGTTATCGAACAAACAATCCGCCATTCGTTTTTAGTAGCGCTCTTAGGCTTGCCGCAGGTAGTAGTTTGCGTTAACAAAATGGATATGGTAGATTATAGTGAGGATGTTTATAATAAAATTGTGAGCGACTACAAAACCCTTGCCGAAAAGGTGGGACTTAAAAATGTTAATTATATCCCGGTAAGCGCTTTAAAGGGCGATAACATTGTTCATCCATCATTAAACATCAGCTGGTATAAAGGTGACAGTTTACTGCATTTTCTCGAAACAGTTACCATCGATATTGACGACAGCCAGGCTCACGCACGTTTCCCGGTACAATGGGTGGTGCGCCCGCAAACAGAGGATCTGCATGATTACCGAGGCTATGCCGGCCGGGTTTCCAGCGGATCTTTTAAAGTAAATGACAAGGTAACGGTGCTTCCCTCGGGATTCAGCTCTACGATTGAAAAAATAGAATTGCTTGATAAAGAGCCAGAGGAAGCATTTGCAGGAATGTCGGTAACTATCCATCTGAAAGATGAAATAGATATAAGCCGTGGCGATATTTTGGTAAATACTGAATACCAGCCGGAGGTAGCTCAATTAATTGAAGCAGACCTTTGCTGGATGGATACCCGTGCCCTTGATACTTCACATACATATTTTATTCAGCATAACAGCAAGGTCACCCGTTGCCGCATACAGGAAATATTGTATAAGGTAAATATCAACACGCTTGAAAAAGAATACAATGAAGATTTTAAGCTGAATGATATCGGCCGTATTATAATTAAAACTGCCGAACCGTTAGCTTTTGATTTATACCAAAATAACAAAGCAAACGGCGGAGCCATTATTATCGACAGCCGCACAAATGTAACCGTAGGCGCATTAATGTTAAGAGGTATCAGTGATTAATATTTGATTTAATCACTGATACTAAACTTATTCGCTCCGTAAGCTATTAACCGGGTTTCCTGTGGCTGCTTTAATGGTATGATAGCTTACCGCTATTAGTGCAGTAAGTATGGCAATTACACCTGCTGATGTAAATAACACCCAATCAGGCTTAATCCGGTAGGCAAAGTTATCGAGCCAGCCGTGTACAAGATATAAAGCAACAGGGGCAGCAATAATAAATGAGCATAATGCCATTAAAATTGTTGACCGGTTAAGCAATATAAACAGGTTGGATACCGATGCTCCCAATACTTTACGGATACCAATTTCTTTTGTTCGATTCAGCGTAGTAAGACCCGATAATCCGAACAAGCCAAGACAAGACACAACAATAGCAAGAAAACTGGCTACTGTTATTGTTTTCATCCAGCGTAAATACGACTCATAGCTTTTTGCGACTTCCTGGTCCAGAAACGTATAGTCAAAGGGAGCAGAATTAGTTAAGCTGTTCCATTGCGTTTTAATTTTATTTAACATAGCCGGAAGGTTCTGTCCCGCTTTTATTTTTATCCAGAAACTACCGGGGGTATATTTTTCATTGGTATGATATGCCGGTTGTATTTTTTGAGTCAGGTCCTGTGAATGATAATCTTTGCAAACGCCGATTATAACACCGCCCATTTGCGGGTTTACCTCATCAAGCTTTGGTTTCCCGAGCAAATTATAAAGTGTTTCATTTACCACAATTGACCGCATGGCCAATGAAAGAGATTGCGCAGTTCTTAATCCCGGCAGGTTTAACTTCGCCGTATCGCTGGCAATATCCCTTGAAAAAGACCGGCCTTTAGTTATCGGAATGTGTAAAAAACTAAAATAATTATAGTCAACATCTGGCGCCTGCAACATAACTCTTCCACCATTTATAAAAAAGCCGTTATTGTTAAAACCTCCAAAAATGATACTTACACTGGTTATATCCTGTATCCCCGGTTCTGTTAAAGCGTAATTGTATAGTTGTGCTTTTAAAGCCATTGTATGCTGCTTGTCCTGCCAGCCGTAAGGAGAATGGACAATAAGAACCTGGTCCTTATTAAAACCCATATCCGTTTGGTTGATAAAATGGACTTGTTTGTTGATTACCAATGTGGATATTATCAGGATTACGCAAATGGTAAATTGAGTAACCACCAAAAATTTTGATAAAAAGGGATTGAGCTTATACGCCGAAAAATTGCGCATAATATTAAGTGGTTTTAGCCCCGACATAGTGAGCGCAGGATAAACGCCGGCCAATAAACCCAATAATAAAGATAATATCAGCAGAAATATAAAAATGGCGCCAAATGAAAAGCTTGATAATGCAATGGAGGTACCTGTGAGGCTTCCAAAAAAGGGCAAACACAAAACAGCGATGATGTAACCAAGCAACACAGCTAAACAAGCCAACAGTTGAGTTTCTGTATAATATTGCAGTACAATTGGAAACCTGCCTGCACCGATTGTCTTGCGGATGCCAACATCCTGCGAACGCGAAACTATACTGGTTAAAGTAAGCAATATATAGTTTAAGCAAGCAATAAATAGTATTACAGCTGCGATGCAAACTACCTGGTAAATGCTTTTAAGATCGGTGTAATGGTTCCAGCCCGCCGCCTGGTTGTAATGTGCCCTAACGAACGGCCTCAATATTATATCCATACTGCCATACTTCTTTTTTGGATCTCCTTTTTTAATCGACTTTACCAAATCATGAAAATAGGTGGCTGCAAAAACATTTAGTTTGTGTTGGAATTTATTTATATCGACTCCTTTTTTCAGTTTAATGATAAGCGGGTCGCTGAATGCCCCGGTACCGCGTGCCAAACTTGCTTTGTAATCGGGGTTTGACTCCATTGGAATGATCATATCAAACTGAAAACTGGAGTTAACCGGGAAATTTTTAAAAACACCACTAACCGTTACCGGTGGTTGATTTGGCTCATTAGGCATTGTAAAAGTTTTACCTGCCGCGTTAGTTGTGCCAAAATATTTTATTGCCAGCCTTTCACTGATAGCAGCTTGTTGATTTTGCCCCGACAATATTTTATTAGCGCTGCCATAAATTAACGGATAATTGAACACCTTAAAAAAATCAGCATCTGCATAGGTAAGGTTATTATCCTGTTCCTTAAAGCTTTTATTGCCCACCCTGATGGTCTCGGCACCGAGGCCTTCAAAACGAACGGCATTTTCAATTTCGGGAAAGTTTCTTTTCAAATCAACCGCTAAAACTGTAGGCGTTTGTATCATGTTTACCTGCTCTGCATCCTGCATTAAAAAGGAAAAGAAGTTTTTTTTGGGTTGAAAGCGTTCCGACGAACCAAAGATATCGGTTTGCTCCACACGATAGAGTCGGTTTACGTCTTTATGAAATGCATCAAACGATTGTTCGTTTTTAATATATAAATAAACAAGAACACAAAATGCACTTGCTATACTTAAACCAATGATGTTAATTGTAGTATATAGCTTATTCCGGAAAATATTCCTGATAGCCAGCTTTAGATTGATTTTTAGCATTTTGATATTAGTTATTTTTTAGTCCCTTAACATTCTTATACATGCTTAATAAACTCACTCGCTCTTCAAACTCTTTACCGGATTTGATATTGCTGCCTTTATAGCCTGGAAACTGATGGTAATTAAAGTAATTGAGATAGCTACTATTGCAGAAAGCACAAATACACCAGGACCTATAGTTATGCGATAATCATACTTTTGAAGCCAGTTATGTAAAAAGTATAAAGCAACAGGCGAAGCAATCACACAACTGATCATTACTAAAACGATAAAATCCCCCGATAAAAGCAGCCATAATTGCGATATGGATGCACCCAAAACTTTCCGTATACCAATTTCTTTGGTTCGTTGTTCAGCCACATAAGCAGCCAGGCCAAACAAGCCCAGGCATGAAATAAAGATCGCCAAACCGGCAAAAACTCCTGCCAACTTACCAACAAGCATTTCCAGGTGAAACTTACTATTGTATTCTTCATCAATAAACTGGTAAGCATAAGGATAAGCAGGATTATAAATATCAAATATTTTACCGATCTTTTGAATAGCATCCTGTGTTTTAACGTTTGCGGGTATACGGTACATAATACTGTTGCCGCCGTCAGAATGCGCGAAAATAGCCGGTTGTATAGGTGTAAACGGCGATTCCATCAGCGCATCTTTCACCACGCCGATTATCCGAACCGGAGAATTATTGCCATTCCACTTCACCAATTGGTTAATTGGATTTTTAAGGCCGATCCGTTTTATAGCTGCTTCATTAAGGATAACGTTATTTGAATCCACTTTTACGTTGCCTGAGAAATCATGCCCTGCTACGAGGGTCATTCCCAAAGTTTTAAAATAGCTGTCAGACACCCAGATCCCGCCGATGTTTACCGATTCATCACCTGCATTTTTACCGGGCCAGTTATCCAGGGACAAATGGCTGTAAATTTGTGTTACAGGGCTTGATGCCGATGCAACACTTTCAACTATTCCGCTGGCCAATAGATCATTTTTAAGTGCATGATAATTAGTTCTTAAATCACCGCTCATATCTGTCATCACTAACCTTTCTGCACTGTAACCGGTTGGCCGGTTTTTGGCATATTGAATTTGCTGGTAGATAATTACCGTACTGATTATTAAAGCTATAGAACAGCTAAACTGAAGTACAACCAAAACTTTTCGCGGTAATGAAGCAGATTTACCAACCTGGATAGCTCCTTTTAAAACCTTTACCGGATTGAACGATGACAGGTAAAATGCAGGCCTGCTTCCGGCCAGTAAACCTGTTATGAATACATATAAGATCATTATAGTCCAAAACAAAGGACTTAAATAAGGGATGCTGATAGAATTGCCGATAAGCGTATTAAATGCAGGTAATGCCAGTTGTACAAATATGATTGAAAACAGAAAAGCAATAAAAGTGATTAGTATCGATTCTGTTAAAAACTGCAATATTAAATCTTTGCGTTGTGAGCCTATTGCTTTCCTTACACCTACTTCGCGTGCGCGCTTTTCTGACCGGGCGGTTGACAGGTTCATGAAATTGACACACGCAATAATCAATACCAATATGCCGATAATGCTGAACATCCGCACATAATCAATAAAGCCGCCTACCTCTTTCCCATTCTTAAAATCGGCGTACAGATGCCAGTACTTAACCGGATGCAATACAACAACAGGTTTTGCAGGGCGCATTTGCGGACTGCGCTCATAAACAATGTTTTTAATTTTCGGCTCTATCTGTACATAGGTAACACCTGGCTGCAGCTCAACATAGGCTGTAAATGAGTTATTTGTCCACATGGTGCGGGCGCCCTTCATCCAGTCCTCCACTTCCTCCTTAAAGCTAAATGGCATCAGGTAAGCAAATTGTAGAGTGGAATTTTTAGGCAGATCTTTTAAAACTCCGGTAACTTTCAGGTTTTGATTGTTATCAATACGCACATACTTATTCATCGGATCGGCATTACCAAATAAAGCCTTGGCTGTTGACTCAGTTAACACTATTGAATGTGATTCCGTCAAAGCCGACCTGACATTTCCCTTTACAAAAGGATATTGAAACATCCTTAAAAAATCGGGGTGCGCGGCTCCCCCGCCCAGGTATAATTTCTTATTGCCGACTAATAGATCATGATTCATCCATCCTAAAAAATCAGCTTCAGCTACTCGTTTAATTCCCGGGATCTCTTTACGCAAAACATCGGTTAACGGAAGTGCAAGTGCACTTTGCGTGTGTTCCCCATCATGCTGACTGGTAAAATTCAGTTCAACCTGGTATAACTGCTTATAATTAGGTAAAAATTTATCGTAGGAGTATTCATTAACTACCCACAAAGCAATGATCAGGGCAACAGCCATACCCGCCGCTAGACCCATAATATTGATAAAACTGTAAACCTTATTGTTCACAATATTACGCCATGCAATTTTTAAATAGTTTCTTATCATGATCTGGGTCTTTAGTTCATTATATCATTGGTCATTTTTTAGCTGCAAACTCAACTGCCCACTGCAAATTGATTAATACCTATTCACTTCTTAAACTTTTAACCGGGTTGGCAATAGCTGCTTTTACTGTTTGAAGACTGGAGGTGACTACCGCTGCTGCCAACATGCCTGCCCCACTGAGTACAAATATCCACCAACTGATAGTTGTACGGTCTGCGAATTGTTGCATCCATTTATTCATGGCTAACCAGGCAAGCGGTGTTACCAGCACAAAGGCCAGTAAAATCAGCCAGATCATTTCTGTTGAAAGCAAGGTAACAATTTGCGAGACCGAAGCTCCCAGCACCTTACGCACTCCTATTTCTTTTGTTCTTTGATTAGTTGTATAAATAGCTAATCCCAGCAATCCAAGGCAACTTATAAATATAGATAATCCGGTAGCCCAGGTTAAGAGTGTAGACGTATGCTGCTCAGATTCATAAAATTTTGCAATCGTTTCATCAAAAAAATGGTATTCAAAGTCATCTTCGGGGTAAATCTCCTTCCATGATTTTCCTATTGTTGAAATGGCGTTTTTCCATTCATCGCCACCTGGCGTTTGTGGTTTTAACGAGATATGAAATGTTCCGGTTTGATAGCCGTTGGTGCTTGTAAATAAAGCTAAAGGCTTGATAGGCGCGTGCAGTGATTTTTGATAAAAATCGGCTACTACACCTACAATTTTTAAATTTTTGGTCCCGTTGAAATTGTTTAACATCCTACCAATTGCATCGTTCGGCGATTTGAAACCTAGTATATGAGCATAAGTTGTGTTAATGACTACCGATTTCGAAGTATCGCCTGGCTGCAAGCCGCGCCCGGCTGTCACTTTAATCTTATATAACGGAATATAGTTTTCATCTCCAAACTTGAGAAAAACTTCGGTTTTAACTTCCTTCTTACCGTCTTTATAAGTGACTATGGTTGAGTTGGTATTTCCGGATGACGGAGGTGCATTGCCAACGCTGACCATTGCAACCTGAGGCGTTGAACGCAGCTTGTTTAGAAATAACTGGTTTTTACTTGTGGTGCGGTTTGTCCATGGAGAGTTTATAATTATAATGGCGTCCTTTTTAAAGCCCAGATCTTTATGCAGCGCATAATAAATTTGCTTGCTTACCAATACGGTTGCCATAATAAAAAACTGGGCGATAATGAATTGGGTAACTGTTAATGATTTACGCAGCCACGCGTTACGCGTTTTACTACTATTTGATGCTGCTTGGTTTTTAAGTACCTGCACAGGATTATATCCGGACAGCATAATCGCAGGGTAAAAACCAGAAAAAAGACTAACCACAATAGTTAATATTAAGAGGAACAGTATCAGACCGGGCTGTGACAAGATATCTGCTTTAATGCCGGGTGGAATAAAATCCGCAAAAAGTTTCAATATAACAGGTGCCACCGCAGCCGAAATAATAACAGCTATAAGTGTTATCAAAAAAGTCTCGCTTAAAAACTGAATAATGAGCTGACTGCGGCTGCTTCCCATTGTTTTACGGATGCCAATTTCTTTGGCCCTTTGCGTGGCCTGCGCGGTAGTTAAATTTATAAAATTGATACAGCCCAATAACAACAGGAATAGGGCTATAATTAACAAACCATACAATGTGGTTTTACTGGCAATACGGCCATTGTCAAAGTTTCCATAATTCCCATTAAAATGTATCTCATTTAGTGGCTGCAAGCTAAAGCCATGTGTGTTCCCTTTGCTCTCCGGCTTTGCAGGGCTATTCTTTTTAAGGATATCATTTAATTGTTTCTCGATGTGGGCTGCACTTGCCGAAGGCAGCAACTTTATAAAAAGTTGTGAGGCAGAATTAGTACTTTCCCATTCGGTAAGCTGTAACTGGCTTTTTAAGTCATTATTAACAGCACCTGTGCTATAAGATATAAAATCATGGAAGGTGAAGTCGGTATTATGGGTCAACGTCTGTACTATCCCGGTAACGGTTGTTTTTATAGTATCGTAAATTACCACTTTACCGATCATTTCGTTATAAGACAATGACGAGAAGTATTTTTTCGCCTGTTCAGATGTTAATAC
>JAQNCM010000281.1 GCA_029237615.1 Mucilaginibacter sp. | reverse complement strand
ATGAAATGGTGCAGGGATAACAACTTAAGCTATGTCCCTTGTGTCTACCCAGGATTTAGCTGGCATAATTTGAGCCGTTATGAATTTCCGGATGATGTGAAGCCGGTAGCGTCAATACCCCGGATGGGCGGGCGTTTTTACTGGCAAATGCTATCAACCGCCATGTCAACCGGGGCCAGCATGTTGTATGTGGCTATGTTTGACGAAGTGAATGAAGGCACGGCTATCTTTAAGGTGACCGACCATCCGCCTGTTAGTACTAACCCGAATACTGCCTTTGCCGGTCTTGACGGTAAACCATCTGATTATTACCTATGGTTAACCGGTGAGGCAGGTAAAATATTAAAGCATGAAGAATCGCTTAATTTTAAGTTACCGGCCCGAAACCCCGAAAAATAGTTAATAATATTAATAACTAAAATGCAAGATGCCCATATCAAATTGATCCGGGCGTCTTGTATAATGGCAGGTTTCAAGCCGCTAAAAATTCCTTTCAGTTTTGTTTTCCGGTAGGGATAACTTTTTGAATTGTACCATCAGCATTGTAATTAAGCTTATCCACGCAGATTGATCTTTCCCAATCCTGGTGAGACAGTGCGCTATTATGGTAAAACGAATACCACTGCCCTTTATATTCAACAATTGAACCGTGGTTAGTATAGCTATCTGTCGGGTCCATAAATATGCCCTGGTAAGTCCAGGGGCCTAAAGGGCTTTTGCTGGTTGCATATCTCATTTGGTTATGTTTGCCTGCGACGTCATGGTTATCCGAATAGGATAGATAATAGATACCTTTTCGTTTATGAACAAAGGTGGCTTCATGAAAATCCTGTAATCCTTCCATGGTCTTCATTTCACCATCAATTTCAACCATGTTATCTTTAAGCTTCCCTCCCTTGCAAGTTCCGCCTCCGCCGTAATAAAAATAAGCCTGCCCGTCATCGTCAACAAACACAGCCGGATCTATCATTGATTCGAGGCCTTTTATATAGCCTTGTACCTTAAAACCACTTGCGGGGCTTTTGCTGGTTGCAACACCTATTTTCCAGCTGTCATTCCATTTGGTAGCACTTGGATGGGGAAAATAGAAATAGTAGGTGCCGTTTTTATAAGCACAATCTGGTGCCCACATAAATCCGCCTTCCGGCCTGCCCCATGGAACCTGGCTGGCGCGAAGAATCTCACCATGGTCTTTCCAGTGAACCATGTCATCAGTCGAAAAAACATGATATTGATCCATTAGATCACACCCCCGGGCAGGTGCAATGTCATGCGAAGCATAAACATAAAGCCTGCCGTCGGCCCACACATGGGCAGATGGGTCCGCTATATACATACTGGTAATAAACGGATTCTTTGCTAAATCCTGCGCTGAACAACGATTGAATGACAAAGCCGACGCTACCGACAGCAGAGACACGATAATTAATTTCCTCATTTAGTATTCTATTTAGGGTTTATAAATTTCTATTACACTATGTGCAATAGCTCTGTGTTTGCTAATTATTTAAACTTATTTAGCGTACGAATAAAGCGCATAAGTATTAATAAGGGATTAATAATGAATTAACGAGCGGTTCATTCTTTAGATTTATGAATTTCCTTTGTTAAATTAAATTATTTCCGGTACTCTATCAACTTTTAATGGTTGCCTTCCATTTTTATGAGGAATAAACTATTTATTGGTTAATTTTCATGTAGAAATAATGCTACTCTCTTCAAATCTTCAAAAAAAACAATTAGGTATTTGCCTTTCCGGGGTCACAAAAAGCTCAGTAGTATTCAATATTACTTATCTTTTTACTAAATTATTTTATGAATATTCCTGAATGTGATTTTATGGGTAGATTCCCCGGCAATCCATTAATCCGGCCCGGAGGCTGCAGCAGTAATTTATAACGAATTAAAATCCCATACCCGTTCATTACTTTATGAATGAAAGCGAAGTTCGGAAACCTATCCGGGCTTTCTACCTTTAAGTTCCTTGAAACCCCATGTGGTTATGGCTTTTTTGTTTGGGGTTTTGTAAGTTGAATGTGGCTCTAACCATCAACCGAACTGCAGCTCACCAAAAAATTCAGGTAAATGAAAATCCGGATTTTGACTTTGAATGGTATTCCACGTAAAGAAATGTGGTTCGGGTAAGTCATCACCACATTTAAAAAAATTGCCCCGGCCCTGTTTTTTATTAAAAGAGCTTAAATTGGTATAGGCAAACACTTCAATTGGTATAGCCAATGTTATTTGCCACTCAAAATTTGTAGCGGCTGATTCACCGGCCGACTTAATTAATATAGTTCTTTTAATTTTTTCAATGATGTTTTCAGGCAGGAGCTTCCTATTCGTTCTGTCTAACCCGTATCCCATCAGGCAAATTCCAAAACAATTGATCTCTATATTATAGTATTCGTTTTCAACTCCGAACGAAACAAAAAACTCAACGCAATTATCTTTATATACCGGATCATTTGTCTTATGCATATTAGTTTTAATAACATCTTCATTGACATAAAATTTCAGAAAAATGGTATCGCCGCAATGAGCAATAGAAAAGCTTGTTTGACAATTAATTTTAAGTTTGGCCCATGGGTCGTTATCAATTGGATGCGATGGCAACCAATCCATTAATTTGGATACTTCTTCAATGATAATGTTTTGGCTTAGCGAACTTATTAACGGTATAAATATAGTTTTCATTAAATATAATGTGGAAGGTTCATTTTACCTTTTGGGGTTAAATTATAAAATGGGTAGTAAAGCACTTTAAATAAGCTTTGGAAATTAAAATGAGGTATAGTCAATGAAACCACCGGATTTTACATAGGCGAAACAGGATGCATAGTTCGGTAGTTTTTCACATTATACCAAAGTTTTATTTGTATACATTATTTATATTAAATTCAGGAGATAAAGCGCCATGCCAAACCGGGCAGGTACTTTATCTCCCGAATACAAAAATTAATACCCTGGGTTTTGCGTTAAAGTAGCATTTTTGTTCAGGTTTATTTCGGTTTGAGGAATCGGCAATAGCGAATTATAAGGCTGAATAGTTGTATTCTCCATAAAATTCAATCTTTTAACACGTTCCAGCAATGTACCGGTTCTTACCAAAGTCATTCTGCGATTTTCTTCGCCAATTAACTCTCTGGCACGTTCATCCAAAATAAAATCCATCGTAATGTCTGATGACGTTACCAAAGAAGCTTGTGCCCTGCTCCGTAAAACATTGATACTTGCTGCCGCCAGACCAGGCAGGCCAAGTTTAAATTGCGCCTCAGCAAGTAAAAGGTAAGTTTCACCCAAACGCATCATTATTAAATCTTTGTAGTCACCTCCTCCATTTATATCACTTGGAATAAAGAAATTCCATTTGGTAGTGTAAGGAACAATGCGAAATAGGGTATCGGCAGGTGTTGCAATTACTTTTTGACCATATTTTGGGTTGGTGGGATCATTATAATAAAAATTACGACGAAGACTATATGGTGAATTTCTCATATCATTACCGGTATATACACTATTAATAAGCCATGGGCTCAGGCGCAACCGGCCCAGGCCCCGGCCTCCAAGTGAGTCGCAAATAAGTATTCCGCTAATCTGGTAAGAGGCGGGCACCCAAACTCTTCTGTGCTGGTCGAAACTTGAAGATCCTCCCGGAATATTATATTGCTGTTCTTCAACCCAAATGGCTTCTTTGTTGCCTTCCCTCCGGCGTTGGTTACCATAAATAAACATATCCGAAAACGCATCTCCCGGCAAGCTTGCTTTAACCCCGTATCTTGCTGTTGTGATGGAGAATTTACCACTGTTTATTACTTTTAAAAGTTGAACCTGGGCAAGGTCTGGCTTTCCTTCACGCAGGTAAACCTCACCAAGTAATTGTTGTGCGGCTTCAACGCTGATTCGTCCTACCACTTTAACGGCGTCAATATTGGGGAGATTAGTAGCGGCAAACAAAAGGTCATTATTAATAAAGTTATTCAAAGTATCTACAGGGGCTCTTACAAAGTCTGTTTTGGCCGCTGTTATGGGTTGAGAAACCAACGGAACGCTTCCCCATAAGGTAACCAGGAAGTTATAGGCGTAGGCCCTGAAAAATTTGGCCTGGGCTAAAAATGAATTGCGGCCAGCAGTGCTAAGTGGCGTTGAACTATCAGAGGCTCCTTTAATAATTTGATTGGCGTTGGTAATTACCCTGTATGCCCAAGTCCAATAATATAATGCCGCAGGATCCTGCGAGTTCAGCGTTGCATAATTATGATAAGGATATTCTTCACCATTACCATTGGCGTCTATACACACGTCGGTTCCAACCTGAAAAATACATAACAAGGATTGGGTTGATTGCATGGTATACTGCTCGCGCACTGATTCCTGAAGACCGGCAATTGCGGCATCCAATCCAAGCGAATCTTTAAGTGTAACTGTGGGGGTATAAGCGGAGTCTGATTTTTCATTCAGAAAACTCTTTTTACAAGATATTAAACCGATTGAAGTTAATATAACGAGTAATAAAATATTAAGCTTTTTCATTGTTTTATAATTTAAAGGTTCTCTTTAGCGTAAACTAACATTTACACCTAAAACATAAGTTGCTACTAATGGATAGAGTCCATAACTTAAATTAGCATTGGCCGGACCAGAGTGAATGGCATTTACGCTTAATTCAGGGTCAAGACCAATCCATTTGGTAAATGTGTAAATATCCCGTCCGCTGATATAAGCGGTTAAACTGCCAAGCTTTAATTTGTCGGCCAGTGCTTGCGGAAAAGTATAACTAAAGGTTACATCTTTTAACCTGGTAAAATTTTGAGGTACCGGATAAGCATACAGCCGGGGATTGATATAGCTTAATGAAGGACGGGTGTTGCTTCGGTTTGTTGCTGTCCAGTAATTATCTAATTGAACCGGGATATTTACCCTGCCACCATAGTTTTGAAGATCTAAAGTGGGATTATTTATGAGTGAGCCTTGTGTTGTTTGAACAAATACACTTAAGTGAAAGTTATTATAACCGAAGTTATTGATCATCCCACCGGTCCATTTTGGCAAACTGCTGCCCTGGTAAACTTTATCCGCAGCTGTTATTTTTCCGTCGCCGTTTACATCTACAAATTTCAGGTCACCGGGTTTTGCTCCGGGATCAATTTTTGATGCATCCTGGCCTACCTGCCAAACGCCTGCTAATTTATAATCATATATGGCACCCAGGGGTTTGCCAATAAACCACTTGTTAACAAGGTCGTCTGTATTATTCCCATAAAGTGAAAGAATTTTATTACGGTTTGCAGAAAAATTAAAGTTGGTTGACCATGTAAACTTATTGCTCTTTATATTAACCGTGGTTAAAGTAGCTTCTATACCTTTATTAGCTAAACTCCCTAAATTATCAAGTAAATTTGGATATCCGCCAATTGCAGGAAGCTGCCTGTTTAACAACAAGTTTTTAGTTTTAGTTGAATAAACTTCAACAGTTCCGGTGATACGGCTTTTAAAGAAGGAGAAATCAATACCTAAATTTGTTCCGGTAGTGCTTTCCCAATTTAGGTTAACATTTCCCAGTACACCGTTAACGTTTAAGGCGCTTGATACCAACCCGGTTGTGGGTGTTCCGTTATAAATATATTTAGTTATGCCCTGGGTAGTAATGGTTTGATAAGCACCTACCGCCTGGTTGCCACTCGTTCCGTAAGATAGACGTAATTTTATATTATCAATCTGATCTACTTTTTTTAGGAATTTCTCTTCGGATATATTCCATCCCAATGCAACTGAAGGGAATAAGCCATATTTACTGGTTGCCGAACCAAAAGCCGAATAACCATCGCGTCTTGCCGTAGCGGTAAACAGGTATTTGCTATTATATGAATAGTTGATACGGCCCATTTGTGAGAGTAAGGCGTCACGACTATAAAAAGAAGCACCGGTAACCACACCCGCGGATCCCAAATTGTTGAAAGACAGATTATCATTCACAAATGTGCTCCCTGTGATGGTAGATGAGGTATATATTTTTTCCTGGGCGCTGTACAATGCGGTAATATCCAGATGATGCTTTTTCCAGTTCTTATTATACGAAAGGATGTTTTCAACCAACCAGCTATCTGTTCCGGTATTGTTGATCACTGCAGTACCTCCAACAGTATTTCCGGCACTAATGCCACTATAAGTATCATAAATGGTTGGAAGATTAGTGTAGTTCGCGTTTACCCGGAATTTTAGACCATCAACAAATTTCGGTTTAACCTCAAGATAAAATGTTCCGTTCAGGTCTTTATACCGGTTAACTACATTCGTATTCAGGCCCAGCAAAGGATTGGTATATAAGGTTTCCGGAAACATCGGATAAATTGTATATTTTCCCTTTGGATCATACTCCACTCCGTAAGGACTCATTTGCATTGCCAGACTATAATTGGCAGTACCGCCATCGGTATTGTTGTTGGCAAAAAACAATGAGGTACCAACGGTAAGCCAATCAGTAATATTGGCATCCATATTTGACCGGATAGCGGCACGATGATGCTGATAACCTTTTAATACACCTTTCTCATCCTGGTATTCTCCCGAAAGAAAATATTTAATATTTTCAGTTCCGCCAGAGATACTTATATTATGATCCTGAATATATCCCTGCTGCGAAATTTCTTTAAGCCAATTTGTTGTTGTGCCAGATTTATAATTCTGAATTTCATTTAAATTGGGCACAGGCGGATTATTGGGAATCAGGTTCATTTGCTGACTATAATCCAAATATTTTTGTACATACTGCTGTCCGTTTAAAGGGGTGAGGGTTTGATGTTGATACTCCGGACCACCAAAAGCACTGTACCTGATAGTTGGCTTGCCTGTTTTACCACGTTTGGTTGTAACCAAAATGACACCGCTTGAGCCCCTGGTACCATAAATGGCTACAGCCGAAGCGTCTTTCAAAACTTCTATTGAAGCAATGTCGTTGGGGTTAATATCATTCATTGAACCTCCCAGGTTACTAAAAGGCACTCCGTCAACCACAATTAATGGCGATGTACTGGCATTAATAGAATTGGCCCCTCTAACCTGAACT
>JAQNCM010000367.1 GCA_029237615.1 Mucilaginibacter sp. | reverse complement strand
TAAGCCATTAATCATCCGGCACTAAACTATCAATAACATACCAAACTGTTAACTATTTTATTATCAATATATTATACAATTATTAATGAAGGAAGACTGTTCGCTTATGAAACAGGAAGCGTACGGTATTGATACAGTGATAACCTGAGGCTATTGATCAGGCATTGTCCGTTGATTGTTAATCTCATGCAAGTTGGCTTCTTTATTTATTTCTGAAACTCCGGTTTTAATTCGGCTTTCTCTGCCTTTCTGAATTTCATAACCTTAGGTAACGATACACCTGTTATATACGGATTATCCTGGTTTAGCCGGTAATAGCCCTGGTGATATTTTTCAGCTGGATAAAATGCTTTAAACGGAACAACCTGGGTCACAATCGGGTCCCCATAGTGTTTAGTCTCATTTATCTTTTTTATAGCAGTAAGTAAAATATTTTTTTCTTCGGATGTGCGGTAAAAAACGATAGACCGGTAATCAGTACCTACGTCTGGTCCCTGGCGGTTTAGTTCGGTGGGATCATGAGCAAAAAAGAATGCGTTCGCCAGTGTTGCAAAGCTGATCACCCTGGGGTCATAATAAATTTGTACACATTCTGCATGGCCTGTGGTGCGGGAGCTTACATCCTCGTAAGTAGGATTTTTAGTTGTTCCCCCTGCATATCCTGAAACAACTTTGTTAACTCCCTTTAATTCAGACATCGCCTCGCTCATGCTCCAAAAACAACCGCCTCCAAAAGTGGCTACCTCTTCCCCGGATGCAGGTTTCGGTAAAACTGCAAAATTGTTACGATTTGATGATTGTCCGTTTGCACATCCGGCCAAGGAAATGATACAGGTAATATATAAAATAACTCTTTTCATAAAATCAAAGATTTTGATTAAATATACGTTGATAAGCGGGTGTTGGATGGTCATAACTAAGTAAGTTTAACGTTTTAAGTTTATAGCGTTTTAAGGTTAGACGAATAAATTTTCAAACCCTTACAACATTATACAACTAGTTTTTTGACTCACTTTTACGAAGCGATTGTTTAACCATTGTGAGTATGGAATTTAATCCGTTTATTTTTATCTCATAAACACTTCCAAGCATCATTCCCAGCTTACCCGGCGGAAAGCCTTTGTTATGAAGCCATTCAAGGTATGAAACAGGTATATCACTTATTAAAGTACCCTTATATTTCCCGAAGGGCATTTTAGTTTGTACAATTTCAAGCAATATTTTTGAATCCGGCGTTACATTTTCCACAGTGTAAATATAAACATAAAACGACGACGCACGCTTCTCACAATTTCCGGACGATTATAAATGTTAGCATTGCAGCAATAACACCGGCGGTAATATTAAACCTGATGTTCGTTTTAAAAGGCGGGATATATTTCACACCGGATTCATCAGCGACTGCTGCATCTCCAACATATCTTCCTGATCGCGGTACCACTTTCTTTTCGAAATTTTTAGCAAGCTCTTCTAATTCTGTGTGTAATTCGCGTCCGCGCATTACCGGTCCGTGCCCCGTGGCTACTATCCGCGGGTTTAAGGCCGCGAGCCTTCTAACAGAACTGGCCGCGGCCTGCCAATCGCTGGTAATGTATTTAGGAGGTCCTGACAATGTGTTTAAATAACCAAACACATATATTGCCGATTCTGATTTTGTGGTGGTAATGGCATCACCCGCAATTAGTGTGGTATTTAAAGGTAAAAACAAAGAAATATGCCCCGGAGAATGTCCGGGGGTATGAATTATCCTCCATTCAGGTAATTCCGGCACCCCGTTGTGCATATCTATAGCTTTAACATTGTTTCTTATATCGATTGGCTTAACACGAAAAAACACAGACAGTAAACTCAATAATCCGCCTCCAACTGTTGCATCAACCGGCGGATAGGAAGATAAACCTGTAAGATAAGGTAATTCCAGGCTGTGCGCATAAACAGGCACATCCCAATATTTTAACAATTTTTTAAGTGAACCTGTATGATCAGAATGACCGTGTGTTAAGATGATTGCTGCAGGCCTGGTTCCATAACCAAATAACTTTTCGGCCATTGCAATGATCTTTTTTGCTGAACCTTTTAACCCCGTATCAACCAAAACCCAACCTTTGGAATGTCCTTTGCGGTTGGCGATCATGTAAATATTAACGAATAAAATCTTTAATCCCCATACCCCCTGCGCGACCTGAAAATATTTTACGTTTTTGTTTTTTAACATAGATAATATTATAGTAAAAGAACAAGTTTTGACTATTAATAGTTTTGTTCAAAACTCAAATATTAAATAATGTTAAGGGTGCAAAAATGATACTACCTATATTTCACACAATTTTTTAAAATTGCAGTTATAACATAGATTTACTAACATATATGAAACAACAATTTGGAGCAATACTTACGGGATCAGATACACCTGTGGACGGAATAGTAAATAAAATAATTTTTGATGGCTTTGATAATGCTTACGAATTTGAATCCATTGACAACAGCCTTCACTTAATTATCGCCAAAGATGAAAACGGCAACTGGCAACGGATTGCCGGCACCGAACCCTACTTATCTTCGTGGGTTGATGAATTAGCGGATCAGATTGTTTAAACTTAATAGCTGCGTAGTATGGAAAAGCGTGAAATAGGAAAGTCAGGTATAAAAGTTAAACCCTTTGCCTTCGGCGGAAATGTTTTTGGATGGACAATTGATGAAAATGAATCTTTTAAAATACTGGATGAATTCGTGGATAAAGGATTCGATCTTATCGATACAGCCGATGTATATTCAAGATGGGTGCCTGGTCATAAAGGCGGAGAATCAGAAACTATCATAGGTAAATGGCTGAAAAAATCCGGTAACCGTGATAAAGTGGCCATTGCTACAAAAGTGGGAAAGCCGATGGAAGGTAAAAAAGGCTTATCCAAGCAATATATTACCGCAGCTGTCGAAGCATCTTTAAAACGGCTGCAAACCGACTATATAGACCTCTACCAGTCGCATGACGATGACAAAGAAACTCCTTTGCTGGAAACTATGGAAACCTTTACCGGTCTTATAAAACAAGGTAAAGTGAGGGCTATTGGTGCATCGAACTTCGACGGTGCACGATTTAAGGAAGCTTTGCAGGTGAGTAAAGAAAACGGATTGGCCGCATATGAATGCCTGCAGCCCGAATATAATTTATACGCCAGGGAACATTACGAAAAAGAGCTTGAACCCATATGCCGCGAACGGAACATTGGCGTAATCTCCTATTATTCGCTTGCAAGCGGGTTTTTGACAGGAAAATACCGTTCAGAAAATGACCTTTCTCAAAGCAGCCGTGGCGCGGGGGTAAAAAACATGCTTAATCCGCGTGGTTATAAAATTTTGGCTGCGCTGGATAAAGTAGCTGCCGAATATAATGTTACGCCTGCAAGTGTTGCATTGGCATGGGTTATGGCACGGCCAGGAATCACAGCTCCAATTGCAAGTGCCACCAGCGTTAAACAATTGGATGAGCTGATTAAAGCCGCAGACCTGCATTTAAATAGCACCGCTATTGATCTGTTGAATAACGCCAGCAAATATTGACAACAAAAGACGGGCGCCTTACAGCGCCCCCTTTTCATTATATATATTCACTCGACAATCCGCTTTTATTACCTTTATCTTTGATTAGCGCTACCCGCTACCTGATAGCTTTGCACACCGTGTTGATTACCACCTCTTGCGTCATTACCTCTTGCGTCATTTATATGACCATCGTTTTGATTTGATCTTTGGTTGAAGCCGCCTTGTTGTGCACGGTTATCAAAGTGCTGGAAGTTTCCACCGTCTCCCCTTGGTTGCAGGGGCTGGTTATAACCTCTTTGTTCATGATTATCAAAGCGTTGGTTATTCCGCTCACCTTCCCGGTATTGTTGTGCCGGTCTGTCAAAGCTCCTTTGTTCATGGTTATCAAAATGCTGATTATATCCTTCGGCTCTCCTGTCAAAGTGTTGGTCTTCTCGGCCCCTGTTTACATAACCGTTATTATAGTGGTTTTCGTATTCATTACGTGTCCATTCTGTAACCGGGCGGCCATGGTACCTTGATCTGTAAACATCGTCATGTAAATAAGGTCTTGGAGCCCTTACTTCATACCTGTCTGCATTTCTCCAGTCGTAATAACGAAAAGCGCCTGGTAAATAAGCAGCTGGTACCCATCTATATCCATTATAATAGTAGTAGCATTCTTCGTTTACACTATAGTACGCGTCAACATCCGGTAAATAATAGTAATCATCCTCATCATCGTCATAAACCGGGACCTGCACAACCCTTGCCGGACCAAAGTTAAAGCCTACATGCAGTCCAACTTGTGCATTAGCAGTACTATATATTAAACCGCTCATTGCTATTGCCGATAATAATATTAACTTTTTCATAGTCTTAATTTGTTTTGATTGTTATGAACTCTCGTGGCTTTATTATTTATCGCCGGTGATCGTTTTGTATTTCAAATTTTATATAGCTATGACTATGCAAAAAGTCAATAGTTTAATCATACCTGTCAATAATTTCATACCATATCAACAAATACAAATTTAATACCGGTAAAATATCTTATAACAATATTAAATTCTATTTTATATTAATAACTTATTCTAAACAATATATTATTTTATTGGCCTATTTATTAAAATAATTCGCATTCCGGATTGAAATTGTAGTTCTTAACTGCTACTCATTAATTAATTAGTGCAGAGATTGACCTGTAAATTAACGTTGTAACCATTTTACTACAAAACATACATCTCAAATTACGGTAGTTTCCATAACTTTGAATATCTAAATTAAAGCTTATGAAAATGAAAAAA
>JAQNCM010000255.1 GCA_029237615.1 Mucilaginibacter sp. | reverse complement strand
CAATTATGGAAACTTTGTATAATTTTGGCATTGATTTTTCTGGCTCTCGAGATTTTAGTGATCAGGTATTATAAAACTGATCGCCGACGCGTTTCACAGCCGGTTTAATTGTATAAAACCCACCTATAAAGCAGCGCTAATGAATTTGCTTATAAAATCCGCAACTATTATTGATCCCAACTCACCATTTAATCAAAAAATAGCTGATATTTTAATTGAGAAAGGTGTTATCACCAAAATAGCTCCCGAAATTGAGACAGACGCAGAAATTATTGAGGCCGACGGTAAATATGTTTCTCCGGGCTTTTTTGATTTGAATTGCAACATCGGCGAATTGGGGCTCGAAGCAAAAGAAGATCTTTATACCGGTACAAAAGCGGCGGCAGCAGGTGGTTTTACAGGTATTGCATTGATGCCCAATACCGTTCCGCCGGTACATTCAAAGGCTGAAATTGAATATTTACTGAATAGAGCAAATAAAAACCTGGTTGATGTTTATCCCTTAGGTACCATTTCGCATAAACGCGAAGGTAAGGACCTGGCCGAAATGTATGACATGTACATGAGTGGCGCCAAAGCGTTTACTGATGGCAACAGGCCCGTACAGGATGCAGGATTAATGGAAAGGGCCTTATTGTACACTCAAGGATTTGAAGCACTTATATTATCTTACCCAGAGGACACCGCCATTGCAGGAAAAGCCAAAATAAATGAGGGCGAAATAAGCACCCTGCTGGGGATGAAAGGTATCCCCTCATTAGCAGAAGAGCTGATGATAGCCCGGGATCTTTACCTGGCTGAATATACCGGATCAAGGATCCACTTCAGCACTATATCAACTACACGTTCTGTTGAGCTGATACGTGAGGCCAAGCGTAAAAGATTGGAAGTAACATGTGATGTTGCCGCTCATCACCTGGTTTTAACGGATGAAGCGCTTACAGGCTTTGACAGCCTTTATAAAGTTAAGCCACCATTGCGCACACAGGATGATGTGGACGCCTTGCTGGAAGGGCTTAAAGATGGTACCATAGATGTTATTGTATCGCAGCATACCCCGCACGAAGTGGAATTTAAAGATGTTGAATTTGAGGTAGCTGAATTTGGTATGATAGGATTTCAAACGGCGTTTTCGCTGGCGCTAAAGGCTGGTTTGGACATTGACCTGATCGTGCAGAAAATGGCTGTGAATCCGCGGGAGATTTTAGATGTTTTGGTTCCGGCAATAGCTGAAGGGCAGGAAGCTAACCTTGTGTTATTTGATGCCGATGCTGAATGGACCTATACCAAAAACAACAACAGGTCGAAATCTTATAATTCACCGTTTTTAGGACAGAACTTAAAAGGAAAAGTATTGTTAACCTGTAACAACAATCAACTTTATAAATAACCACATCATGATAGATCCAAAGGTAAAAACGGCTACGGAAGCCGCATTAATAGCTTTTTCTAAATATAACACATTCGACGCCAAACCATTTACCGGCGCTTTTACCGCAGTATTTGCATCAGAAGAGGACTTTTTATCAAAGGCAGGCATGCTGGATGAGGTATTTGATGACTATCCGCCGATGGAGCCGCTCAGAGAAGTGTTTTTCGATTTGCTGATGATCAACTTCTTTAGCGCCGATGTTATAAAACTGGAAGAAGATTACCTCGATTCGCCGGAGTGGGAAGAGATTGAAGAAGAAACGCTGGACAGGGGGACTGAACTTTTAAATGTATTGCTTTATTTAAACGAGTGTGCTGACGAAGACATTGAACCTGGACTGGACGATTATCTGAAAGAATTCTTATTAGTTGATGAAGATGAGTTCCAGGACGAATATGCCATTTATGAACCGGTAATAGAGAACCAGATATTAATTGAAAGCCCGGTAACCGAAATAAGCAAAGTAGCTAACAGCTTACCGGAAGATTCGGAATTAAAAGAACTTTTTTACCCGTTGATGTGCTTTTTTCAAAATACCAGCCCGTCTGAGCAGGAAAAAAATGCTATTGCCGGGGCATCACAGAATAAAGATTTTGATATGGCTGTGTTAGAAATTCTGATCAGTTTTAAATAGTGCCTATACCCTTACCATATAATGGATAACCTCGAAAAAAGAATAAAGATCAATGGCGTTATAAATGGGCTGCTGTTAGGCGTTATTTTAACAGCGCTTAGCATTTTCTCTTATTATTTTATTACTGCAATTACAAGCTCGCCGGTACTTTTTGTGGCCGGCCCTATCATGTTTTCGGTGTTTATACCCATTTTTGCGGTAGTGCTCTTTTGTTTTAATGCGCGGAAGAAAATAGGTGGGTATTGGACCTTCAGACAGGCAACTACCGGGATATTCATTATGTTTTTAACTGCATACCTGGTACAATTTGCAGGAAAAAATTTAATTTTCGACAAGGTTATTGAGCCCAATAATGTACAAATGACCCAAAACGCCGCGATAAACGCGAAAGTTGCCATATTGAAAGAGCGGAAAACCGACCCCAGGGTGATAGAAAGGAACATTATTGAGCTAAAAAAGGATTTTAACCAGCAAAAAAATCTTACGGTTGGGAATACCATCCAGGGAATGGTTTTTTCTATTTTATTCGTATTTCTTTTCGCCCTGATATTTGCTTCGTTATTTAAAAGAGAACCCGGATTCGTTAATACAAACACCCCATAATAGAACAAATCTTCCAAAATACAAGCGTCTTACCTTTAAGATATACGAAAGCTTTCTTATATTTTTCGAAATCACATAACGCAATGCGGATTGCATTTGATTTATTTTCACATAAAAGATAAATCGTATTGAAATTATTGTTTAATTTTATTAAAACTAAAACAAACCAAATTCACAATGGAAAATGTAAAACCGTCTGCATCGAAAGTCGCATTTAAATGGGCCATAATTAATTTTATAGCTTCTGTAGTCATTACTTATGCCTTTCAATTTTTAAATGTTGACCAAACTTCCTCTGTAAAGTATTTAAGTTTTATTCCTTTTATTGCATTCCTGTTCCTGACACAAAAGGAATACAGGGATCAATTAGGCGGTTTCATAAGTTTTGGAGAAGGCTTTGTTTCGGGTTTATTATTTTCAGTTTTTACAGGGATTTTAGGCGCCATCTTCATTTATATCTACTACCAATATTTGAGTCCGCAGGTTTACGAACAAATATTGAGCTCTACCCAGGCACAATTACAGGCAAAAGGCAGCCTGTCAGCCGATCAAATTGACAAGGCGATGAGTGTTAGCCGAAAATATGGCCCTTTATTCGCTGCTATAGGCGCAGTGATCTTCTCACCTATTATTGGTGCGATCATTGCACTGATTGGCGCAGCGATATTTAAAAAAGAGCGGTCCCTTTTGGATATCGAATCAACGGAATCTTATTCTGATCCGGCAGTGTAATTTTAGAAAAATATTTATCAAAACGCCTCAGATGTATTGTTTGAGGCGTTTTGTTTTTATTTTACTTTATAACCTGGTTAAATTCCAATCTTTCATTATCCGGGCCCTCGATGTTAAAATATTTACACCCATTTTTCCAGAAAGGAAGGAATACAGGGGCGTGCTCCAGTATTTTAATGCTGCCATCTGCTCTTAAGGTGTCAAAAACCGCATCCACATCATCAACATCGAAAGCCACATGATCAACATGCCCGTTTTTGCGCAACTTTATTTCTTCCAGCTGTTTCGCCGGCATCTGGTATAATTCAATGATGATGTCTTTAAGCTGCATCATTACACAGGTGCCTGTTTCACCATCAAACGTAAACGGTGATTGCATTACATTTTTAAAGCCGAACCTGCCGTAAAAAGCCACTGACCGGGTAATATCAGTTACAGGTATACCCACGTGTTGTAACTTGTTTATTGAAATTGATAGTTGATCTTCCATATACATTAAGGTAAATTAAATATTCACTTAAACAAAACAGGCCCCAATAATGGAGCCTGTTAATGATTTTATACGCGATCATCGCTGATCCAAATGCTTCTATTTCTTTATAACCTGCTTCACTATGTCATTTCCAAATACAAACACCATAAGGGTTATCAATATTACGAAACCAACTATCTGGGCCCGCTCTAAAAATTTATCGCTCAACGGTTTGCCCTTTATCATTTCAATTACCAAAAACAAGGCATGGCCACCATCAAGGGCTGGTATTGGCAATAAGTTGGTAAGTGCCAGCACCATCGATAAAAAGCCCACCAGGCTCCAAAAACGTACCCAGTCGATATGTGAACCAAACATGGTTGCAATGGCTACCGGGCCGCTTACTGCTTTGTTAAATTTAACCTCACCCTTAAATACTTTGCCAAGTCCTTTGGCATTATCTGTAAAAGTGCCTATCGCTTTTGTAGCGCCTATCGGAAGCGAACCAAAGAAACCATACTTAATTGATTTTTCTTTCGGCTCATTAAATTTGATTGCAATACCCGCAGTTCCATCTTTAAAGCCCAGCATCCCATCCTTATTAACATCACTTTTTAACTGCAAAATGTTACCATTTCGCTTTACATCCAAAACAGCTTGTTTATCTGTATATTTTTTTAACTCGGATTGAAGCTGGTCAAAAAATTGGACACTGGTGCCGTTAACTGCCGTAATACTATCGCCTTTGCGTAAGCCTGCAATTTGGGCATAGCTATGCGGCGCTACAGAGTCAATTGCAAATTTTGAGCGAGGCAGTCTGCTGATAAATTGCTCTATGCCACCCTGATCGGAAAGGTCATTAATTAAATTGCCGGGAACCCTGATATGCATCGTCTGGTTACCACGTTCCACAGTAAGATCGGTATTGCCTAATATTACCTGTGTACTTGTCAGCTCTTCAAAACGTACCACCGTTTTTCCGTTAATAGCGGTAATTCTATCGCCGGGTTGCAAACCAATTTTCAGGCCGATCTTTCCGGGTACTATACCATATTTAACTTCTGCATTAGGTATATAGGTTTCTCCATACCGGATAGTAAGAATCCAAAAAATAAAAATACCGAGTATTATATTAACGGTAATACCCCCAAGCATAACAATTAAACGCTGCCATGCGGGTTTTGAACGGAATTCCCATGGCTGCGGCGGACCGGCAAGCTGATCCGTATCCATCGATTCATCTATCATGCCGGCTATTTTTACGTAGCCGCCAAGTGGCAGCCAGCCTATACCATATTCAACGCCTTTGTAATTAAATTTAAACAGGCTAAAATTCCATGCATCAAAAAAAAGATAAAACTTTTCAACCTTAATACCAAAGGCGCGTGCGGCTAAAAAATGTCCAAGTTCATGCAAAATCACTAAAATTGACATACCCAGAATTAACTGGCCTACCATGATAACTATACTCATACGTTATTTTATAATATATTAAAATTGTAATGCCTTTAACGGCATTTTTTGATTTAAATTTTGTGCAAAGATGCGTGTTTCTTTATCGGTATTCAAGTAATCATCCAAAACAGGACTTGCTTTATAAGGAATATATTGCATGCACTGTTCAATAATTGTACTCATAGCTAAAAAGCCAATACTTTTATTTAAAAATCCGGCAACGGCAACTTCATTTGCTGCATTAATAATGCAGGGCATATTACCACCTTGCTTTAAAGCCTCAAAAGCCAGGCCGAGATTGCGGAAGGTTTTAATATCGGGTTTTTCGAAGGTCAGTTCGGGGTAGTTTATAAAATCAAAGCGTTTAAAGCTGTTTTTTGTTCGTGTGGGATAGGTTAACGCATACTGGATGGGTAATTTCATATCCGGCAGGCCCATTTGTGCTTTGATAGAACCGTCCTGAAACTGTACCATCGAATGAATAATGGATTGCGGGTGTACAATAACATCAATTTGATCTGCATCGAGGTCAAATAACCATTTGGCTTCAATAACTTCCAGTCCCTTGTTCATCAGCGAAGCGGAGTCGATGGTGATTTTAGCGCCCATTACCCAGTTAGGGTGTTTTAGAGCATCTTCGCGGGTAACACTATCCAAAAAAGCAAAAGATTTTCCCCTGAAAGGGCCGCCTGAGGCAGTAAGAATTATTTTTTCAATCTGATTGCCCTCTTCTCCCGCCAGGCATTGAAAAATTGCCGAATGTTCCGAATCAACCGGCAATATTTTTACACCGTGCTTTTTAGCGAGTCCTGTTATCAGTTCGCCCGCAACCACCAGGGTTTCCTTATTGGCTAACGCAATGTCTTTACCCGCTTTTATGGCAGCTATAGTAGGCTCCAGGCCCGCAAAACCAACCATTGCTGTTAATACAACATCAATATCCGGATGTGTAACAGTTTCGATAATTGCCTCAAGGCCCGCTAATACTTTTACGGAGGTGGCTGCAAGCGCTTCCTTTATGTATTGGTATTTTGCTTTATCGCAAATAACCACATAAGCGGGATTGAAATGTAGCGCCTGGGCTATCAGCAGATCGGCATTGCTATAGGCTGTCAGCAAATAGATCCCGAAAAGTTCGGGGTTATTATTAATCACCTCAAGCGCTTGTGTACCAATGCTACCTGTGGAGCCAAGTATGGCTATGTTCTTTTTGTTACTCAATGAAATATCTTTTCAACATGTCATTGCGAGGCACGAAGCAATCCCCGGTATGCAAAGCCGCTCTGTATAGTTTGGGATTGCTTCGTGCCCCGCAATGACGTATGGGTTATTTTTGTATATGTTTTTTCAATTCTTCCGCTATCTTTCTGTCGTTAGCCAACCTTGGTACTTTATTTTGACCTCCTAATTTGCCAAGTGAGCGCATATAATTTATAAAGGTATCCTTTTTAAGTAATTGGATAACTAAAGGTTGCAAAATGTTACCCTCAATCAGGTCATAATAGTAAATATTTTTCTTTTGCAGTGCTTGGTCTACTTCTAATGCAAATGCTTTTAGGTTCTTAGGTTCTTTTCCAAACTCTATAAACCATTCATGATAAGGTAGTTCGCCTTTGGGCGGGTTAACCTGTGGGGCTACCGTGAATTCAATAATATCAACTCCATGCTTATTTGCAACGCCCATAAGCGCCTGCTCAACTTCTTCGCCTATCACATGTTCGCCAAATGCTGATATATAGTGCTTTATACGCCCGGTAACAACAATTTTATACGGATCTTTTGATATAAATTTAACAGTATCGCCTAAACTATAACCCCATAAGCCGGCACTTGTGTTTAAAATCAGTGCGTAATTCTTATCCAGCTCAACGTCTTTCAGACTGATACGGGTAGGCTCTTCATTAAAAAATTCATCCGCAGGAACAAACTCGTAAAATATCCCGGAGTCCACCATCAGCAATAAGCCTTTTTCCTTTTGCGAATCCTGGAAAGCGATAAAACCCTCCGAGGCAGGATAGGTTTCTATCGAGTCAATAGCAAAGCCGATACTTTCTTCCATGCGGGCGCGGTAAGGCTCATAATTAACGCCCCCATGCACAAACAACTTAAAATTAGGGAATATGTCTTTTATTTTCTTACCGTTACAAGCTTCCGACAGCCGGTCGAAATACATCTGGCACCAGGGTGGAATGCCGGATATGAGCCGCATGTCCTCATTTTTTGTTTCGGCTACAATAGCATCAACTTTTTGTTCCCAGTCTTCAATGCAATTTACATCGTAGCTGGGTAAGCGGTTTTTTTGCAGGTATCCGGGTACATGGTGTGCTACAATACCCGATAGCCGCCCGGTTGAAATCCCTGCTTTTATATCCAGCACTGGGCTGCCCTGCAGGAAGATCATTTTGCCGTCTACAAAATCAGCCTTGCCTGTTTCATAAATATAGCTTAACAGGGCATTACGCGCAGCTTTGATATGCTCCGGCATGCTTTCGTTTGAGATGGGAATGTATTTAATGCCGGAGGTTGTTCCGGATGTTTTAGCAAGATAAGCCGGTTTGCCCGGCCAAAGCACATCCGGCTCGCCTTTGGTGATCCTTTCGATATACGGACGCAGGTCTTCATAGTCATATATGGGAACATTCTTTTTAAAATCATCATACGTTTTGATCTCGCCAAAAGAATGTGTTTTGCCGAACGAAGTATTTTTAGCGCTGGCAATAAGGTATTCAAATGTTTTTTGCTGCAGCGCCACAGTATTATTGCGCAGTTTATTTAAGCTTCGGTTAACTATTGAGGCAAAGGGTTTGCTTAATACGGCTTTTAGTCCCATAATTATACCGTTTCGGTAATATCATCGTCTACATCCATGTGACTGTAAACTAGCTTGCGATAGGCTACTACTAATAAAATGTTTACGAAAGGAATAACAAATATCATCCCCAAAACAGTTATAGTTCCAACAAAAACCATTGCCTCAATTAAAATAAACAATAAAAAGTATTTTAAAAAATTGCCTTTTATTAATCTGAAACTTTGTGCAACTGATTCAAACGGACCGCTGTCATCATCTACAATAAAACAAGTGCAAATAGGAAAATAAAAGAGAAAGAAGAATTGGAAAAATAAACCGATAAATATTCCCAGTATACTTTGTATCAAACTTTCATTTAGTTTATCGATAGATCTTGTCATGAAAACAGCTAGCGTACTTACTATCACTAAAAGTATAAGGTAACTAATGAGCATTTTAATCTTTGGCACAATATCGCTAAAGTCAAAATCATAAAGCTCCTTATCTATCAATATAAAAACTAACTTGATAAATCCTAAAAAAATAAAACTAACACCCGCTACTAATGCTGCTAATCCAATTTTGGACAAAACATCGTCAGTAATTATATAATAAATTAGAAAGGCCAGCCCGCCAACAATAATAAAGGCTATTAAGGAATATACAGCAATGGTGGCGAAGTTTCTTTTCAAAATATGCCATGCTATACTAAGGGTTTCCGTTACAGAAAAAGGATGATACATACTTAGCTTAAGATCTTTTTAATATTACCCGCTTCCAAAAATCCTGCATAAAACCAAGCCCGTAAGCTATTAATTGAATGAATGAAGCTATTATGCTCAAAAATGCGATTTTTGCTGATTTGTTTTTCCACCATGCATGAAAAAATATTAACAAAATGATGCAGGCCAGTATAAAATTACACAGAACTGCTATTTGCCAGTTTAAAATATTACTGATGGCGGTAAATAGAAGCGACAAGGTGAAAAATACCGGGAAAAAATGTACCAGCTTTAATTCGGCAGGGAAAAATTTATAAACATTGATTCGGGCGCGTCCAAAAAAATGAAGCTGTTTATAAAATTTAAAAAAATCAGTGCGGCGTTTATGATAAACTTTTGCTTCGGGTATAAGGCCAATCTTAAAACCCATGGAATGAATACGGATGCTGTACTCAATATCTTCGCCTGAGCGGGTGATGATAAAGCCACCGGCCTTTTCCCATACCTGCCTTGATATGCCCATGTTAAAGCTGCGAGGGTGAAACCGACCGATACCTTTTTTGTTACCCCTGATGCCGCCGGTGGTAAATGGTGAAGTCATAGCGTAGCTGATGGCTTTTTGGATAGGGGTGAAGGAAGGGTGCGAAGCATCCGGTCCGCCATAGGCGTCCAGGTGATTTTTTGTCAGCGAATTATTAACTATTTCCAAATAGTTCTCGGGGATCAGGCAATCGGAGTCAAAAATAATAAAGTAGTCTCCCTTAGCACGTTCAAAGCCGAAGTTGCGGGTAAAGCCCTGGCCCTCATTCTGTTTCACAAAGTATTTAACATCCAGCTTATCCGAAAAGCTTTTTACAATTTCAGCCGCATCATCTATCGAGCCGTCTTCAATCACCAAAACCTCAAATTGCTTATAAGTTTGCAGTGTAAGCGTTTCCAGCAATTCTTTTATCTCCTGCGGACGGTTATATAGGGGTATGATGATGGAGAAAAACATTTCAGATATGCGATGTGCGGATGTGCAAATGTGCGGATTATTGGTTAGATAAGTTGATATTCTTTCATCTGCACATTTGCATATTTCCACATCTGCACATTTAAATAGTTTCTTCAATTTGATACTTATTACGTTCTGGTGCGCTGCGTGCTACCAGTTCAGCAACAAAGCCGGTTAAAAACAGCTGTGAACCCAGTATTACAGCAACAAGTGCAATATAAAACAGCGGATTATCAGTAGGTTGTCTTGGCTTGATATGGTGGGAAAGGTTATAGAGCTTTTCACTCAATATCCAAACGGCAAGTACAGTTCCGGCTAAGAAGCTTAATACACCCATGGTGCCGAAAAAGTGCATAGGCCTTTTGCCAAATTTGCCGACAAAGAAAATCGACATTAAATCCAGCAGGCCGTTGATAAACCGGCTCATGCCAAATTTTGTTTTTCCATATTTACGGGGCCGGTGCTCTACTATCTGCTCGCCAATTTTAACAAAGCCTGCCCATTTGGCTATCACCGGGATATACCGGTGCATTTCGCCGTAAACTTCAATGTTTTTTACTACCGGTTTACGGTAGGCTTTTAGTCCGCAGTTAAAATCATGCAGGTTATGTATGCCCGACATGCGGCGGGTTGCGGCATTGTAAATTTTTGTTGGGATGGTCTTACTTAAGGGGTCATGTCTTTTTGCTTTCCAGCCAGAAACAACATCATATTTTTCTTCTGTAATACGACGGTAAAGTTCGGGAATCTCATCAGGGCTATCCTGTAAATCAGCATCCATGGTGATCACTACGTCGCCTTGTGCTGCCTCAAAGCCGGTATTTAAAGCAGCCGATTTGCCATAGTTTCGCCTGAATTTTATGCCTTTTAAAAAAGGATTGTTTTTATGGAGCTTCCGTATCATCTCCCATGAACCGTCGCTGCTGCCATCATCAACCAGGATGACTTCATAAGTAAACCTGTTCTCGTCCATTACACGGCTGATCCATGAGGTTAGCTCGGGCAACGATTCTATTTCATCATAAAGAGGTATTACAACTGATATATCCATTTAGTAGGGATGGGCCTGCGACAGGATTAAACGTTCTTGTCATCAGCAAAAATATAAAAATTTTGTGAGTTGGCTGTGTGGGAAGTCCGAAAGTCGGAAAAGTCCTGGAGATCGAAAGATAGATATTTGGTCATTCGCACAAATAAATTTCACCTTCTTTAGCTGAACCTATTTTAGTAAGTTTTTTGTTTTTCATAATATCTGACAATCCAACCAGTTCTGTATTGTACAAATTATCAAACCAAATTAAATAAAAACGCTTTTTAGCATAAAATTTCTGCACATCAGCCTTAAAAAACTTGTGCGGTATCAGTACAGAAGGCATGCCGGTAAATAAATAAACCGCTTCGTTAGCATCGGTATAAATAGGGATACCTGGCTTAAACATGTTACGGTGTTGCTTTAAATAAACCACAAATTCTGATTTATTCCAATCGTCATCGCTATAGCCGGGTATGCCATAATCGCTTTCATCATCATAGCGCTGCAAATCAACCTTTAAAGTAGCATATTCAAAAGCGAGCATTAATATAATGGCTACACCGGCAAGCACATACTTTAGATTGGACCGGACCAATTTTAACACATCCGGAACCCAGCTGGTACAGGCTATAAGTAGCGGGATAAACATAGGTGCAAGCAAGCGACTGTTAATACGTTCATAACGGGAGATGCTTGCAGAGATCACAATAAATAACCCGTAAACCAAAGCAAAGGCGATCACAATATTCTCATAACTGTTAATGCGCCCTTTAAAAACCTTCCATGTTAAAATACCAATAAGTGCCAGTAAGATAACAGCAGCAATCCACGGTGCAAAGGGATAGGTAGTTTTGTTTAAACTACCCCAATCACATATAACGGTGCCGAAATAATAAAGATTATCCAAAAAAGGAGTAATGGACGGTTCGCGGGTACCTGTGCTTAAGCCGGTATTTATCCTGTTTAAAATAAGATTACCCACCAAAAGCGAAATACTTATACAGCCAAATAGCGCGATATGACCGGCTTTTTTCTTTACCGGCAGTTTGTTGTCAAGTAATAACATTAAACCGCCTGCACCTATAACCGTAACGCCCGCATAACGGGTAATACAACTAATTGCAGTTATTATGGCTACCCAAACCAGGCTTTTAACAGAATGGGTTTGCAAATAACGCCAGTAGGCAATAATAAAGAACAGTACCTCTAAAATAAATAGCGTCTCTGACCACAGGTAGCTGTAAATTTCGAGCAGACCGGGGCTCAGGATGATTGCGGTCAGTATGATCCATTTATAGACCCTTGAATGAGATAAGAACTTTTCCATTATCCATCCGCTTGTAAATATTACAGCAGCAAATAAAAAGCCATCGATCATTGCACCGGCTTTGATTGGATCGGTCCTGGTAATAAACTGGATGACCCCAAGAAAAAAAGGATAGAATACCGGGAAAAAAACCAGCGGGGTTTTATTAAAAGTAATTAACGAACCATGTGCCTGCATGTTGGTTGCCGTACTGGCATACATAATGGAATCGGGCGAGAGACCAACGCCACCGTATTTGGTAAACATGTATATGGCGAAAAAACCAATAAGGGCAGCTATTAATGAATCTGAATTTTTTAAATAGCGGATCATGAATATTGTTGAAAGGTTGGAATATTGTAAAGTTCAAAGGTATTAAAAAATGAAAACGATGGGATAAATAGTGTTCCAAAAAGCAGGAAGGAACACTTGGAACGTTTGGAACGGGTGGAACACTTTAATTGATTGGTATAGTGTCCTGAATTTCAACTGTATATATAATTTGCTTATTTAAAGCATTTTCAATAAAGCTATAATTCAACATAAGTAAGAACCCTTGTAATTACGCTTTCTTATAAAGCCACAATTTTAAACTATCAGAAACTTTGAAAGCTGAATACTAAGCACCTTAACACAGGCGGGACGCCTGCGGTAGCCTAAGAACATTTAAACCTTACAATATTCCAACCTTAAAAGCTTACAACAACAAAACAACTTACTCAATCAAATCCAGCACCTCGCTGATAGGTTGGTTGCTGTTGATCAAAATTCCTTTAACTCCCGCAGCGGTGCCGGCTTCAACATCCCGCTCGCGGTCGCCAATAAAATATGATTTAGCCGGATCAATATTATATTTTTCGATACCCCGCAGCAATAAGCCCGGTTTTGGTTTACGGCAGTCGCAATCGCCGGTAAAAGCAGGATGATGGGGGCAGTAAAAAATATCTGTTAACGCTATGCCATGGGCATGGTAATCCTCTTGTAAGCGGTGGTGCATTTTAGCCAGTTCTTCCTCAGTGTACCAGCCTTTCGCAAGGCCGCCCTGGTTAGTGGCAATAATAAGCAAGTATCCTTTGTCCTGTAAGGTTTTTAATGCACTAAAATTATCCAGTACATGAAAATCTTCCAGGCGGCATACATAATCACCCATTTCGCGATTCAACACGCCATCGCGATCTAAAAAAACAGCTTTATTTTTTGCAGGCATTATTTGATTGTGACGTTAATGAAATTAGCTCGGAGATCAAAAAAATCGAACCGGAGTATCATTAATACAGTAACTAACCTCCAATCCCTAACCTCTGATTACTTAGTTACTTGTGAAGGTATATGGTACATTGTTAAAGCCGCCCGCTGAAATTTGTGCTACAGTGGTAGAGATAATATTACCATTGTTATCGTAGTTGTTTGTTAACGATGCAAAGCTAAACGTGCCTGTTATAATTTTTTTAACCGAATCGATCGCTGTTACCGTAATAGTACCTGAGCCGGGGGCAACGGTTCCCTGCGGTTTAAATGAACCATTTTGCATTAAATAATAGGAAAGGGCAACATCCGTGGTTGAATTTACATTATAGGTTGCCAACGGGAAACCTGTTGTGTTAGTCACATTGTGCTGTGTTGCATACAGGTTGATCTGTTGGTTGTTTGACAGGCCTGTACAAGTAAATACTTTGGTTTTGGCGGCCGAGTTATAAGTTAATGTTGCTTTTACATTAGCAGCCTTGGCTATCCAGGTTGTATCATTAATAAAGGCAATCATTGGTTCGGTTGAGGTGGTATAGGCGGTAACCGTGGTTTTTTTGCAGTTTTGCAGTAATAACACTGCTGAGAATAAGGTAGCAATAAGTGAAATTTTCTTCATATATGATTATTTAGCAAAAGAACGACTTTTACCTAATATTAATATAACCGGTATTGCTTTTTTTACATTATTTAACATTCACCCTCAGAAAGCGAATTTTTAGAGTATTTATAGTTATGCCTCAGCAATACCGGTCGGCATATTGATCACAAGCCCTACAGGTATCAACTTAAAGAAAATGCCGGGGTAAAACAACGCTATTTGAAATACGAAAGCGGAATGATCTTCCACATACCATGAGAAAGGCCGCCAGTCAATAATTCGTAAACAAGATATAATGGCCAGAAAATGTACGCTATCAGTAATAATATAAGGTTATGATTATAATACCAGTTTACCATTAGTGCGTAAATGCCTAATACGAGGTAAAGGATACTCGAATCTCTGTTCTTCATGATAAATCAGTTTGATTTGCTATTGTTGTTATTTGATGATGTTAAACTAACATTTTATGTTAACAGTTCCAAATGTTAGTGAGTTGACCAGTTTTAAATTAATATCCTTTTGATTGAAAGTTTTTAAGGATTAATTAAAGGAAAGCTACGTAACAGCTAATATATTATATTAAAAATTTAAAGCAACCGGCAAAAATTATCCACATTCGTAAGCGTATCCATGTGCTGAGTATTATGGCAAAAAAACCTTTAATATGTCAATAATTATAGCTGATCAATAAGCATATTTTCATATACCGCAACCGGTAAAAATGGTTGTACTGCTCAATGTAATTTAAAGAAAAAGCCGCAGGTTATCCATTAATAATCCATAGCAATAACCTGCCGTTGGTATATGCCTTTTACAGCCTCCATTCACTTATTTATCAACTTTTTATTGAAATAAAAGCGGGGGCAATAAATCGGTTTTAGATGTAAAATTTTCAGCTATGAAATAACCTGTTGGCATTAACTAAAATAACTCCAATAAGTACGTTTTAGCCATTGTGATATTGGTCAACGGACGCAGGATATAAAATGATTGTTCCATTTCCCCTTTACAGCAGATTTATAATGAGAATGTATATCAAATGTTAACAACTATTCACCAGGCGGCATGTTAGTTGTATTTGTTTGTTTGGCATAATTATATATCTTGTCCCCGCTAACGGTTTATTCAGATCTTAGTGTGTATAACAATTAACACCAATTACTAAAACAATTGCCCCAGGAAAGGGTTAACTTAAAAAAACAAACTTATCATGGCAACAACAAGTGGAATTACTGCTTATTCAGTAAAAACAAAGACCAAAAATGTACCAATGATTGATCCTGTTATTGATATTAAATCAGGACGGTACATTGCTACAGGAAAAGACAGTGCAGGCAATAAAATGGCTGCTATTATGGGCAAGGCTACTGCTGAAGAGCATATAAAAAATGGTAACGCTAAAAAAGGTTCAGGCTGGTAGTTTTTAAAAAAGCACCGCTGATTTAATCTGGCTTAAATCTATTTGTGCATTAATGCATTGATAGTTTAAGCCGGATTATTTTTACGCTCATATAATTGCTTTTCTCATGTTATTGTCCTGACGATATAAAGACCGCAGTTACCATCTCACTTAACTGATACTCAGCTCTTTTATTTGCGTTTTGTATGCTGACGGCAGCAATGCGCTTTTTAAAAATCCTTCCAATTTTATGATCCTGAAAAGCTTGTAAATTTTGAGAAAAGGATTTATCCACCGGATATTTCCTAAAGGCAACAGGTTGCGCACAGCCCCGGGCGCGAGCATTAGCTGTATCTGTTTTAAAATTACATACCTTACCAGGCCAAGGTGTTTTTTATATTGTTTGTAAAGGTCAATCGTACACCGGCTTTTAACCAGGTCTGTTTCAAGATGTGTTTTGCGCATTTCCTGCCATTCACCGAAGCCGGCAGGTAAGCCTGCAAGGTGCATGCGGCAACCTACGCGATAAAAAACATCAAAAACCTCCGCTTTTTCAGCTTCAATCAATTTTCGCTCCAATAGTTCAAACGAACGGATGGAATAGTCGATCAGCAAAAACAACACATCGCGGTACGCCCAGTCTGGTATTTTTGCACCACGGTTTTCCTCAACTCCTTTATGAATAGCGGTAATTTTATCAATGGCGCTTAGCGCTGCTGCCTCTTCCGAAAAAATAATTTGCCGCGCATATGCCACGGTAGAAAATAGTCTTCCCAGCGGATCGGCAGGCAGGCGGCCGGTGAAATACAACCAGTCTACCGCTTTATTAAGGGCAAACTCAGCCGCCGCCCCTGCAAATATGAACAGCGCCGTATCAGCATTACCCCAAATTTTTCTAACTATTGAATTTTTATTTACAAACCAGGTTTCCGTTATCATACGTCAAAAATTTTTAAGGCTGACTCTGACATTTTCCACTACAATCACAAGCAGGATGCCAAAAGTATAGGTAAGCAGGTCGACAAAAGAAAATGACGTGCCCAGCAATATCTTTGCTGTTTTGGAATGCTGCAGGCCGAGAACGTTTACCAGGTGGAAATATTGTGATATCTCAACTGCATATGCAAATAACAATACATAGATCGCTGTTAATAAACTCGGGGCATTGCTGAAGCTTTTTACCAGGCAGTATAGTAGAATAACGACCAAAAAGTCGCCACCGTATGGTCGTACAACCGCATCGTGCATGTAGCGCCCTATCAATACTTCGGTTGCAAAAAGTAGCAGGGCAAACTGGAAATAGAATTTATGAAACGCTAGATGTATTTTCATAAAGTAAAAGTACTTTGTATTGCAAAGTAAATGATAATTGATGAAGTTTGCAAACAGGAATTGTCTGTTTTATTGGAATAATTGGTCAGCTATCAAAATACTGTTAAACCTATACCTATCAGGGAAATCGCGTTTAAGATACTAAGCGTATAAATTTAGGCTAAAGCTGTTTAATCGCTTCGATTTTAACCGTTGGCTAAAGCCAAACGGCAATGAATGCAAGCAATCAAATATTTAAATTCATTGCCGTCACATTTAGTGGGGCGGAAAAATAACAATTAAAATAGGGCTTCAGCCAAAACCAGCGATAAATATTTAAAAGCGATGCTTCTATACCTATACTAAATAACAGAAAAGCCAGCTTTATAACAGAAAAGCCAGCTTTTTTTGCTATATTTGCAAAACTCAGGCTTGATTGACACTTAATCGGGCTCTCCGCCCGAACCACTGTGGTTAAAGTGCGGGCAATCTAATTTAATACAAATATTATGGCGAAATCACAGGCAACCTTCATGAAGAAGCAACTCGAAAAAAACAGGCAGAAAAAGAAAGAAGATAAAGAGCAGCGCAAACTTGATCGCCAGCAAAACGCTACAGGCAGCGACCTTGATAGTATGATGGCTTATGTGAATGAATTTGGCGAGATCGTATCTACACCTCCGGAAAAGAAATAATAAATTGATAAGGTTGACAGGTTCCAGGTTGCCGATTTGATTATTCAATCAGTTTCACAAAACCTGCCTTGCAATTTTCATCTACATTAAATTGCCATGTTTTACGGCCGCCACAGCCAGCAGGGCAATCGCCAAAGCCAATACTAAAATTTAAGGTTCTGGTATTACCGTTTAATGTGTAGGTGATGTCATTTCCATCGCCCACACTGCCGTCGCTTTGTGCAGACGGGATAAACGAAAATTGTTTAAAGTAGGGTATTAATGCCTGTGTATTATACCAGTTGTTGCTTTTGATAGTAAGATAAGGTAAAGTAGGGCTTGGTGGCGAAGTGCTGTCATAAGTGAAACTGTATTTGGCAAGTAAGTCATCAAACGCAGCGTTACCTGTTGGTTGTTGACTGATAAGATTTTGTATTTCCGGGGCATTCAGGTTTATTTTCAAAACGATGCTGTTTAGTATATAATGTTTAAAGGTATGTATCCGGACGATATTAAAAATGGTATCGGTTTGTATGGTTTGCAATGCGTATACGCTTTGAATAGCCGATAAAACCCTGTCCAGTTCTTGCTGGTTAAACTCGGGCTTATTGCCGTCTGATACATGGTCGCCGTTTAATATCCGGCGGTAAACTATTTCTTTGGCGTCATTTAAATAACCAGTACTGATTAAACTACTAACCGGGCAACCATCAATAGCTTTTAAGCTATCGGATTTTTTGCATGAGTTGAACAATATTGCAACCACCAGCATAATAAGTATTGAGTTTTTCATCTGTTAAGAATAAGGGTGTTAATGGTTTACGTGTATTTTATGATAAGCGTTACAGTAAACGTTTTTAGTTATATACACCTCTTCCTGCCAGAATGTTATAGCTTTGTTATTAAATAATCTTGCCATTTAAATAATGAAACATATAAAAAAACATTTCCCCGGCTTATTTCTGTGTTTAATGATCGTCGCTGCTACGATCCTTTCTTTTGCCTTTTCTGTTAAAACTATACATAAACCGGTTACTACACAAAAATGCCTTATCGTATCTGATATTCATTTTGATCCGATGTATGGCTCAACGGACACGTCGCTGAAAAGAAGATTGGCGGCGTCTTCAGTTGCCGAATGGAAAAAATATTTTGAAAGCTCACCTGCACAGATGACCCTTGATGCAAGCTTATTAGGCAAAGATGCAAATTATGCCGTGCTGCAATCCGCGATTGCCAATATGAAAAAAAGATTGCCCCATCCCGCTTTTATCATTATTGCAGGCGACTTTATATGGCATAATGCAACCATAGGAGATTCTACATTAAAAAAGAAGTCTGTTCAGTTTATTGCCCGCATGTTTAAAAATACCTTTCCGGGTGTACCTATTATTCCCGCATTGGGCAATAACGATACCTATGGTAATAACTATACCATGCAGGGCCCCCGGTTTTTAAAGGATTTCGCGGAAGCCCGGGAGCCCAGTTTGCCAAAACCTTCCGCTGATTCATTAAAAGTACGCGGTTATTATACCTGCCAAACCGACAATTTAAGGCTGATGGTAATTAACAGCTCATTGCTGAGTTTTAAAAACAATTACCCGCAGGCAGCAACTATGCTTGCGTGGTTACAAAACAATTTAGTTGCAGCGCATGGTAAAAATGTATGGATCATTTCACACATACCGCCGGGAACCAATGGATACGATAATTCAAATTTTTGGAATCCGCAATACACCGGTGTTTTCGTAAACACCATAGTAAAATATGCGCCGCAGGTTAAGTTTATGATTGCAAGCCACACGCATTTTAATGAATTTAAAGTTGTTTATAACGCTTCCGGCACCCCAATTTCCTATTTGCGGGTAGTACCTTCTGTATGTTCTAACCATGGAAACAATCCCTCGTTCGAGATAGCTGAATATGACCATAAAACCGGTAAAGTGATTAACGAAACAAATCATTACCTCAATTTAGCAGCTATCCCAACGGGTAAAGGCTCCGTTGATGTGACCTGGAAAGATAAGCTTGACCTTAAATCATCCCTTGAGTTGAGTGAACTCAACGCCGCCAACTTTTTCAGGTTGATTAATAATGTAAAAAACCAAAGCACGGGTGAAACGTTTAAAGCTTACGTTAACTTTTATAATGTCGGAACGCCAATAGACAGTTCTAAAACTATTAATCACAGTAATTATTTAAATTACCTGAGGGCCGATTCGTTAAAGGGAGGTAACAACAATTAAATTTACCTAACATGTGGCAGGAAACAGATAACAAATTATACAAAGCTTTTGAATTCAAAGATTTTTCGGAAGCGTTTGCGTTTATGACAAGGGTGGCGTTGCTGGCCGAGAAAATGAACCATCATCCTACCTGGAAAAATAGCTGGAATAAGGTAGAGATCTGGCTTTATACCCACGATGCCGGGAATACCGTTACAGATAAGGACAAAAAGTTAGCGGAACGGATTGATCAGCTTTTTAAATAAGTCACCGTTTACGGCTAAACAAACAGGTGTATTGTACTGACAATAACACAATCCACATCTGCTCAAATTTTCCACAATTCCGCTAAACGTCGTTCAATGCATTAACTTTACCAACCTGTAAATAAAAAAACGTTTGGCAAAAGATAATACGAAAGAAACACCCCTAATGCAGCAGTACAACCAGAGAAAGGTAAAGTACCCCGGTGCATTGCTTTTGTTTCGTGTGGGAGATTTTTATGAGACCTTTGGCGAGGATGCCATTAAAGCGGCCGGCATACTGGGCATAGTGCTTACGCGGCGTGCCAACGGGGCGGCCACACATATCGAGCTGGCAGGCTTTCCCCATCACTCACTGGATACTTATTTGCCCAAACTGGTTCGCGCCGGGCAACGGGTGGCTATCTGCGACCAGCTGGAGGATCCCAAAGCAACTAAAACCATTGTTAAGCGTGGCGTTACCGAACTGGTTACGCCGGGGGTTGCAATTAATGATAATATCCTGCATCAAAAGAGCAACAACTATCTTGCTTCGCTGTATTTTGAAAAGAACAGCCTGGGTATTGCCCTGATCGATATTTCAACCGGCGAATTTTTAACTGCACAGGGCAGCAGCGAATACATCGATAAGTTGCTGCAAAGTTATTCGCCCAGTGAGATCATCTACCCAAAAAGCCGCCAGCATGATTTTAAAGATAACTTCGGTGACCGGTTTTATACCTATACACTGGATGAATGGCCTTACAGCGGCGATTATGCTACTGAAGTACTATTAAAGCATTTCGGTGTGAAATCATTGAAAGGGTTTGGTATTGATAAGCTGAACCTTGGTATTGTGGCGGCTGGGGTGGCTTTACATTATTTGAATGAAACGGAACACCGCAACCTGCAGCATATCTCGTCCATCGGCAGGATCGAGGAAGACCGTTACCTGTGGCTTGACCGTTACAGTGTACGCAACCTGGAGCTGGTAGGCTCGGCCAATGAGAATGCACATACGCTGGTAGAGGTACTGGATCATACCTGCTCTCCCATGGGGGCACGTTTGCTGCGCCGCTGGATAGTGATGCCGCTTAAGGAAATTAAACCTATTAATGACCGCCTGGGCGTGGTGGAATATTTGATTGAGCAGGAAGAGCTGCGTGAAACGCTGAAACAAAATATCCGCCTTATAGGAGACCTGGAAAGGCTGATCTCAAAAATCGGCCTGCAGAAAGCAAATCCGCGGGAAATATGCCAGTTAAAAAAAGCGCTGACTGCTGTTGATACCATAAAAAAGTTAGCAGAAACATCTCCTAATTTACCTTTGCAGGCGATAGGCGCGCAGCTAAATCCTTGCACGCTTATCTGCAAAAAGATAGAAGAGGAACTGAGCGGAGAACCACCGGTAATGCTGGCAAAGGGGGGCGTAATGAATGAGGGCATCAATGAAGAGCTGGATCGCTTGCGTAAAATTGCATTTGGCGGAAAAGGATATCTTTTGGAGATACAGAAACGCGAAGCGGAATCAACCGGTATCCCTTCGCTTAAGGTGTCATTCAATAATGTGTTTGGATATTATTTAGAAGTAACCCACAGTCACCGGGATAAAGTGCCCACAGACTGGATCCGTAAGCAAACCCTGGTAAATGCCGAGCGCTATATTACACCCGAGCTAAAAGAATACGAAGAGCAGATATTAGGCGCCGAAGAAAAAATACTGGTACTGGAAACAAAGCTGTACAATGACCTCATGTATTCACTGGCCGAATACATTAAGCCCATACAACTTAACGCCCAGTTAATTGCCCGTTTGGATGTACTGCTTAACTTTGCAACCATATCTATAAAAAATTACTACGTTAAGCCCGACATAAACGATAGCAGGGTTATTGACATAAAAGGAGGCCGTCACCCGGTAATTGAAAAAAACCTGCCACTGGGTGAAGAGTACATTACCAACGACGTATACCTGGATTCGGAAACGCAGCAGATCATCATTATAACAGGGCCAAATATGGCCGGTAAATCGGCCTTGCTCAGGCAAACAGGACTGATCGTACTGATGGCACAAATGGGTTGCTTCGTACCTGCTAAGGCAGCCTCAATAGGTTTGGTAGATAAAATATTTACAAGGGTAGGTGCATCAGACAATCTTTCATCGGGCGAGTCTACCTTTATGGTGGAAATGAATGAAACCGCCAGCATCCTCAACAACCTTTCTGACCGGAGCCTGATTCTGCTGGATGAGATCGGGCGCGGAACATCGACGTACGATGGGATTTCCATTGCCTGGTCGATAGCCGAATTTTTGCACAACCAGCCGCAGACAAGGGCCAAAACCTTGTTTGCCACCCATTACCACGAATTAAATGAGCTGAGCAACAGCTTTAACCGCATCAAAAATTTCAATGTTTCAGTGAAAGAAGTTGGCCACCAGATCATATTTTTACGCAAGCTGGTTCCCGGCGGCAGTGAGCATAGCTTCGGGATACATGTTGCCAAACTTGCCGGCATGCCCCAAAAAGTACTTTCCCGTGCCAACGAAATTTTAAAGAAACTGGAAGCCGAGCGGACAGGGGGGGAGCATATAAAAGAAAGCATCCGCAAAGTGCAGAAACAGGCCGTACAAATGCAAATGTTCAGTATAGATGATCCGGTGCTGGTAAAAATACGCGACACACTGAACAACCTTGATGTAAATACGCTAACTCCAGTAGAGGCCCTGATGAAACTTGATGAGATTCAACGGGTAATAAAAGGGTAATTAGATTTACGAGTTTAGAGGTACGATTTACGAATGTTGATGTTGTTATATAATCACACCTTCAATTATTCGTGAAATCCATTAATTCCAAAAATCCCGGTTCAAAAATTGAATGTGATTAAAGGTCTGTTCTTTCGGACTTTACTGACTCTCCGGACTTTCCGACTCAAAGCCATGTTAATATGTTAACAATATCAACGTAACCCTAATACCGGTTTGCCCGTATTTTTGGGCATATGAGTAAACTAAATTACCTGTATTGTATTTTATTGGCTGTAATTATCTGTTTTTCATCCTGTCATAGTAAAAGAGCAGTGTTAAGAGGTCAGCCGGGCGAGGTTGTAAAAGCCGATAGAAGTATTGCTGAAAAATACTCCGAACTAATGGGGGTGGATAAAAATGAAATTCAAAACGGCCGTTTGTATGCCTTTATAGATCAATGGATGGGCACACCTTATAAATTTGGCGGTATTGATAAAAACGGTGTGGATTGTTCGGCCTTGACCCAGTTATTAGAACAACAGGTTTATGGCATAGTTATCCCACGTACCACTTCTCAACAAGTAACCATTATAAAACGCAAATACGAAGAAGAACTGACAGAGGGGGATCTGGTGTTTTTTGATTACGACGGAAAGAAATTTAGTCACGTAGGCGTTTATCTTTTAAACGGTTATTACGTACATGCAAGTTCAACAAAGGGAGTTATGATCACCCAACTGCACGATCCTTTTACTTACAAATACTTTTCGCGTTGCGGATCTATAATTGTTGATGGCTTAAATTCATCAACCGGCAAGTAGTTATCTTTTTATTTAGCGACTTTCTTAACAGGATGTTTAATGCTTTTACCGGCAGGATAAATAGTTTCATTTTTTCTGAATAGGGAAAGAAAGGTGACTTTGTCATCTTTATAGTGCCGGTAATATATTTTCATTATAATGTTTTTTGTTACATTAAAAACAAAAATAGGCCCGAGAACTACATATAAACTTGTTCGCAGATCGAATTTGAAATATATGGTACAGGCCATTAGTATAATTATAACAGGCAGAACAAAATATTCAAATCTTTTTACCTTCCATCTAAGTACAATTTCCATCTCATTTGTTTTTACGCAAAGTTCCTCTTTGTTTTTAATGAGGTAGCCTAACAGCATAGTTTGTGTAAAACCAGAAAGATAAGTAATAACGATATAAGTGTAAATGCCCCACTTGTATTGCATGATATGGGCACTATTGAATAAAAATGATAATGCAAAAGGGTAAAGAGATACACTAAATAAAAAAATAAGATTAATGGATATTAGCTGTAAGTTATAGTCTTTTAAGAAACTGAATATGCGTAAATGCTTTATCCACAATCGTCCTACTGAATAAAAACTCACAGCATAACCAGTGAGTTTAGGCATTAAGTGCAGAAACGTATTTAATGCCTCAGATTCCGATGAATAGCGTTCAACCTCAGGCAGCTTAACATCCAATATCATGATGGTTATAATAATGGCGAAGACTGCATCGCTAAAAAAGATCAGCCGCTCCAGCTGAAACTCCTTTTTTATTTCATTCTCCTCTGTAGCTCTCATATATTAAAGTCTATATAATTGAATAACTTTGTGCCATTATCATCATGGGCGAAGAAAAAGAAAGATACAGCTTCTGGACGAAATACAAAAAATTTGCCGGCAATGAAATTTTGTTATACGTTATAATGATAATCGGTATAATATTAGGTATTATTATTTTCAGCTAATCATTTAATTAACACAACGCTATACTCATCAGCATCTGCTACTGATTGGTAAAAATCAACCAATTCCTGGTAGGTGTCTTTGTTGTAAGTCCCGTCAATAAGCTGAAATTTTCGTTTATAGGTCAACTTATTGCCATTTAAAGACATTGTAGCTGTGAATTTTCCGAAAGGCTTCTCGATAGAAACATTTAATGGGACTTTTTCCAAACGATAACCGGCAGGGACGGTATAATTTATTTCGTCTTCATTGGTCCGGCCGCGTGTAATATAGACATCGTTCTGTCGGTTACGCAGCTGTTTCGGCGGCTCTGTAATCCGGTTACCTGCATTCAACATGAAATAATATTTTCCGTCGGATAAGGATGCGTAATCGCGGGCATGCAGTTTGACGTTTTCAATGGTAACCGGATCAAAGCTTTTATCCTGTTTAAAATCCAGGTGATCAATGGTAAGGTTGTTTATCGGATATTGCTTTTGTAAAAATTTATACTGTTTGGTTTGCGACTCATTTATAAAATACTCCCTGTTTTCATATTCAGCACCTTTAAAAATGGTTTGCATAGAACCGGCTAGCCCCCCATCATTATCAATTACAAAGCTGGCTTTACGATTTTCCAAATTTGTGATGGTGTTGTATTTGGGTGTATGTATTAATTTCCCGCCTTCGGATGTGCAAGCTAAAACAGTTCTGTCATCAGTAAATTTGCCCAGATATCCAAACGGTATCGTCTGGCTGGTACAGTCTGCCCAGGTGGTATCATTTTTAAATGGAATGCACAGGATAATATGGTCGCCCTGGTTGATGCTTGGAAAGTCGTCCATCATGCCAATATTATAATTCCGTCCTGACTTTACCACACAATAGTAAGAATTGATGTTAACCGCCTTTAACAATGCTTGTGTATAATTAACCAATGCCTTGCAATCTCCGTAATTTTGCTTATCCACATCCGATGCCGGAAAGGGCTGGATACCGCCAATGCCCATCTGTACACTTACGTAGTGTGTTTTTTCCTGCATATACTCATAAATCCTTTTTGCTTTTAACTTTGGATCGCTAATATCTTTTGTTATTTCTTTGACATGTTCAATAGTTTCGGGGGGCAACTGTTGTCTCGGTACCAATAATTGATCGTATAACCATTTTCCCAATTCCTTCCAACTAGTAAATGAGCCGGTTACACCATAATAAGTAAACTTCTGCGGCGCAACGGTTACCCTGGTAACCAGCTTTTCCGGGTATGAACTAAAAGGTTCATCGCGGCGGGCCTTCATTCCTGTAACTTGCCAGGTGTAGGTTTTCATTAAATCCTTGTTTTTACCTACAGTCACGTTCGACGGCAAATTAAACTGCTTGTACCTCATAGTAAATTCCGGCGGGCAAATAAATGTGTATGCGCTCTTTTCTATCGCTACGCCACTTTCATTATTTGGCATCCAGTCAGCAAATGCAAGAGACTGTTTTGATTTAAGCTCATATTCATATTCAATAGTGTAAGGATATTGCGCGACAGCTTTTTTATAATGCTTCACCCTGTCGTCTATAAATAGCGAAAAACCGTCAGTTTCGGCGTAATCATCAAAATCTCTTTCAGTAATTTTTCCTACCGGCTTCCCGTATTCGTTGTAAATCAGGCCTTTTATATATCTGATGGATGTTATTTTATCATAAGATACATCTAAATCTAATTTGCTATCACCATTTTGATTTAAGATAGTAATGACCCTTTTTACATGATAAATTGTATTATCCAGGTCCTTTACTTCGTTACTTATCTCCTCATTACGGATCACTGCACTTGCATAGGGCAGCAGCTCTTTCGGAATAATACTGGCATCATAATAATTTTGATAGCTGTTTTGTGCTGTAGCTGCGAAACATATCATCAAAAGGCAGGAAACCGTTAAAATGTTTTTCATCCTTTCTTTTTAAATACTATTTCATTTTTTTCGGTAAGGATGATCTTGTTATAAAGCTCTTTGAGATAGGGATATTCTTCAGGTCCGTAAACAGATTGGTTGAAGTGCGTAACATAAGAGAATGTGAAGTTTTGTTGGTCACCCTCAAAAGCGGTAGAGAACCTGCCGCTTTGATTTGGCATTACAAAGGATATCCCCTGAGGCAAATTTTCAATTGCATATTGAGCAGGTAAATGAATGTTTACAATATAACGCTCGTCGGACGGCATACCCCAATCAACCGGGAAATCTCTCTCTGCAAGTTTGAATGGATTAGTTGTGACCGCATTGAGCAAAAACGGTGTAAAAGCTAACCGGTCATGGTTCATATTATCATAAAGATTCATTTCAACTTCGTAAACTTCGCCGAGCGGCTTATCCAGGCTGTCAAGGTTAATGATCTCCGATTTGAGTATTTTCACCCTTTTTATTGTTGTATTCTCAACATATTCATCAACTGAATTGAATTTTTTTATTTCCTTTCGTTTCAGGTAACCACTATAGCCTGAAGAATACCTTGTAATGGTACCTTTCATTTTGCCATTATCCTGTAAAGTGAGATCAAGCGAATAAGTATCGGCCTGTCGCTGTTGAGTAGCTAAATCCATCCAATAGGAAGGCTTATTTAAACTAAACACCCTTCCCTGGTCATTAAGACACCTTAAAGGAAGCATACCGAAAGGCAATAACGGATCTGTAGCATCCAGAAGATAGCTTTTATCTCCGATGTTAGCTTTCGCGACAACATAATCAAATTCGCTTATATTGGGATAAAGCTTATTAAGATTACCATGGTCTCGCGTCGATAATAAGACGGCTTCTGTGGGTATTCCGCCTGCATTTAACGCGGTTACCAGCGCCAGGTTAATATCAGCCGAGTTACCAATGTGATTGTCCATGACTTTTTTTATGCCATCGTCGCTGGAAAAATCATTGATGTTATTCCATTTTATGGTTTTCTTGATATAATCATAAATGGCCTCAGCTTTTTCAAGTGGGTCATTTTTTGAAATGATTACAGGTTTAATCCTGTCTTTCATCAAGTCAATCCGCTTGAGTTGAGAACCAAAAGTTGCATCGGTTTTGAGCAGATAGTCAATATCCTTCCACTCCTTGGTAAATCTCGTTTTTGCTCCGTTAAGAATATTCGTTTCGTCTGTTAACTCAAAATGTACCGCTGACCTGAAGTTTTTTTCCGATGTCATATAATCCTCGGCAACAAATGCGGGAATATTGCTAATTCCATAAACTAAGTCTGAACAATCAGCAGATGCTCCCCTATTATATCCTGAATTGGCGAAAGTAAAACAACTATTTTCGATTTTTGCCTCGTTTTTGGTCAGCTTTAAATAACCTTTTAGCGAGGCATTATAATTCCAGAAACCTGGTATATGCACCTCATAAACTGAGTTCATTTTTGGAATATAGGCTTGAAAATTCCACGAATGCAAATTAAACAGGTACGGAGATACAACTTTATAACTCACCTCTATAACACAGCCGTTTCGTAAGCCGGGCATAGCAAACTTTAATACATTCCAATGCTTGCTTTGTACCACCCGAAAAATCTTTTTTGGGTCAAGTTCAACTTGCTGAATTACACCATTATCATCCTTATAAAAAGTTATACCTTTTAGATCCTGTACATCTTCATAAGTACTATTATCAGTATTATAAACAGGTATTTCAAAGGACCCTTCCCGTTCAAACTCTTTATTATCGAAAAACTTAATTTTGGTATGGTACTCGAAAGTTACAATTACACGGTAATCATTGTTAAAATTGATCCTGGAAGTTCCATATTCATTGATTACTACTGCGTGGGCAGAAGTATCTTTGTCATATTTTTTCATTTCCAATGCGTGATCGTCGACATTTCCATAAGGAAAATCCTGCGCAGTTACCAGGTTCGACAGTAAAAATAAAGTAATAAGGATAAGTAAGGTTTTTCTCATATTAATCAGGGTTGATAAGACGCGATCAAAGTAATATTAAATTTGAATATATTTATATAGATTTTAAATTTATAGTACTGATTCTTTTTATGACCTTTGCAGACTTTTCCGGCAATCCGAAAAAGAAAAGAAGTAAAAAAAGTTAAAAAGACCAGGTGTGTTTACATCCTGACAACAAACAAAACATCGTACAGATGAAATTAAATTTAAAACGGCCGTTGGCATTTTTCGATCTTGAAACTACAGGAACCAATATTGGGATTGATCGTATTGTTGAGATATCTGTTATCAAATTGCACCCCGATGGGAGTGAAGAGGTTGGAACATGGCGGATAAACCCCGGTATACCGATTCCGCTGGAGTCGTCATTGGTACATGGTATCTATGATGAGCACATAAAAGACGAGCCTGGTTTTAAAGAATTAGCACCATTAATTGCCGCATTTATTGATAACAGCGACCTTGCCGGTTATAATTCAAATAAATTTGATATACCCATGCTGATGGAAGAGTTTTTACGGGCTAATGTTTTATTTGACCTTGATAATCGCCATTTTGTGGACGTTCAGAATATTTTTCACCAGATGGAGCAGCGTACATTAAAAGCTGCTTACCAGTTTTACTGCGAAAAGCAGATAATAAATGCGCATTCGGCTGAGGCTGATACACGTGCTACCATGGAGGTGTTGATTGCCCAGATAGCCAGGTACGAAAACATGGAATGGGAAGATAAAAAAGGGAATCGTTTAACTCCTGTGGTAAATGACATTGAAGCGCTGCATAAATTTACCAACCTGAGCAGACCTGTTGATTTTGCGGGCAGGATGGTATACAACGAACAGGGACAGGAAACCTTTAATTTCGGAAAGCACAAAGGGAAGCCTGTTGAAGATGTATTTAAAATTGAACCCAGCTATTATTCATGGATGATGCAGGGCGATTTTCCATTGTATACCAAACGGAAGTTAGAAGAGATTTATAACCGTTGGAATGCTAAAAAAATAGCTGAGCGGCAACCAAGACCGGCACAACCTAAAGCCCAGGAGCCGGTAGTTACCGAGGCCAAACCTACTGAAAATGCAGTTAAAAAAGAATTTAACCAGTATCCGCCTCAAAAACATAACAACAATATCAGGGAGGATAATAAACCCTTCAAAAAGAAGGATGATGAACCTGCAAAGCCGGTAAACGAAGATATGCTGAAGATGCTGGCCGATAAGTTTAAAAAAGGATGAGGTTAATGATTTGAGGCGGGCGATTAGTGATTAGCCTGTTTCTTGCTTCTTAATACAATTGCTGATCTAATTGTCAATTTTTAAAAATGAGATATTTCTTTTAATTCCGCTAAATTTTGTTCTTTTTACCGCGGAGTTTTTGAAAACCTTTTGGAATATTTCTTCAGTTAGTTCTTCCCAATCACTTTTAGTTAAGTTAAGCATGTCTGGATGCGGATCAAAGGCCGGTTGCCGATGTAATACCGAAAATTTGTTCCAGGGGCAAACATCCTGACAAATATCACATCCAAACATCCAGTTATCCATTTTACCATGAAATTCCTGCGGTATCTCATTTTTAAGTTCAATGGTTAAATAGCTGATACAACGGCTGCCGTCTACTACATAGGGCGCGACTATCGCTTCGGTTGGGCAGGCATCAATGCACCTGGTGCAAGTACCGCAATGATCGGCCGAAGGCTCAACGTCATATTCCAGTTCAAGATCAATGATCAGTTCGGCGAGGAAAAAGAAAGAACCTTTTTTTTTATTGATCAGGTTGGTGTTTTTACCTATCCAGCCAGCTCCTGATTTTTTTGCCCAGGCCTTATCTAACACAGGTGCAGAGTCTACAAAAACACGGCCGTTTATTTCACCAATTTTTTCTCTGATAACTGTTAATAATTGCTTCAGCTTTTCTTTTATAACATCGTGATAATCAATTCCATAGGCATATTTAGATATTTTAGGGCTTGAGGGATCGGCCTGTACCTTATCAGTAAAATAGTTAATGCCCAGGGATATAACTGATTTTGCGCCGTCAACTAATAAGCGCGGGTCCAGGCGTTTGTCAAAATGGTTTTCCATATACTGCATTTCACCATGCATCCCATTTTTCAGCCAGGTTTCCAGCCTTGGAGCTTCTTCTTCCAAAAATTCTGCGCGCGAGATACCACAAAATATAAAGCCAAGTTTTTTTGCTTCCTGTCTAATCATTGAACTATAAACCGACCTGTTTTGTAGCATTAATACAAATATAGCTACAAAAAAAGGACTCAAATAAAATAGATTTTACAAATATTTAACCTTTATTATAGCATTTTAATAATAAGTTAAATTATTTAGAATTATGGTGTAATTGTTGTTGTATTGAATAAAATTTTAGAAGATGCTTCACCTTATTAGTGATTTGCCGCCCCATATTGCCGGAATACATGCCTTTGCGGATGTATCCGAAGAAGAATATATAGCAGTGCTGATTCCAATAATTGATGACCTGCTTAAAAGACGAGGGAAAATAAATTTAGTGCTGGTACTCGAAACCGATATTGCAAATTTTGTATCGGGCGCCTGGTGCGGAAATGTGAAAATGGGATTCAGATATTTTTTTAAATGGAAAAGGGTTGCCATAGTTACCGATCAAAAGCGGGTACAAGGATATAATGATCTGTTTAAATATCTTGTTCCCGGGAAATATAAAAAATTTCCGCTGGATCACCTCGACCGGGCAATAAGGTGGGTATCCGGTAAAAATGGCTTTCAAATACAATCAGATTTTTAAGTTAACTAAATGAATATGAAAAATCTAAGTGAAAAAGATACGGTTAAAACTGATGAAAATTTAGCTAAAGGGAAACAGCAAACTGTGCAAGATAAACCGGATAAAAAAAGGGTACCTACTGTTGCCCCTGATAATGATAGCGGAACACCGGGCCAATCGGCTGAAAAACCATCAGCCACCAGTCAGGCACCAGCAGATAAAAAGGAATGAGGCAACAGAAAACACAATTATGTAATTTCTGTTATATATTGTAACTATAAATTAATAATATGTTACGATTTATTAAAGATCTGCCTGAACATGTTGTTGGCATACATGCTGTAGGCGAAGTAAATAAAGATGATTACGAAAAGGTATTGGTGCCAAAATTAGATGAACTGGTTAAACGCCAGGGCGAAATCAACTATTTATTGATACTTGAAACGGAGGTACAGAATTTTACCGCCGGCGCCTGGTGGGATGATCTTAAAATCGGACTGAAGCATTTTACCAAATGGAACAAAATTGCCGTGGTGACAGATCAAAAAGGTGTTGAGTGGTTTAGTGATCTGTTCAGGTTTTTTATTCCAGGGAAATCAAAGGGGTTTCCATTGGCTAAGTTAAATGAAGCAATTGACTGGATTTCGGCGAAGGACGAGAACGACAAGAAAGCGGAAGCTAAGTCAAAAGGACAACCAGTGGCACCGCTTTCCGATAATAATGGCCTGGACCCGGCCATAGAAAATTCCTCAAACAAGGGACAGGGACCCGCTGGTGAAAATTTGTAGTCGAGTTTACATATCAGATCAAACAAAAAACCTCTTTGGCTGGCCAAAAAGGTTTTTAATACTTTAACATTCCCACTTCAGGGGGCAGGGGTTAAAAGCTATGCCTTAAGCTGTTACTGAATGTTTTAGTTGTCCAGTAGCCGCTATCCAATATACGCCTAACAGTCATTAACGGATAGTCCGCATCCCGTTTATCAGCTAACTGGAATGCCATTTTGAAACCATATTTCTTTATTTCGGGTAAAACAGGTTTTTTCCATACGCCGAAAGGATAAGCAAAGTAGTTCATTTTTTTGCCGGTAATTTCTTCCAATTTTTGCGTTGGCTTTACAATTTGCACCACCCAATCATCTTTTTTAGGATTAGGGTCATGTTTGTATCTGTCTACCCGGTGATGATCCCAGGTATGGCTGGCTATCACATTTCCTTCGTCAGATAATTGTTTTACCTGTTCTTTGGTCATATAATGCGGTCTGCCTAATGATACGGTCATGATAAAAAACACGCCTTTGAAACCATATTTCTTCATCTCGGGACGGGCTATCTCAAACTGGTCAAGATCCGTATCGTCATAAGTTAACATGATGGGTTTGCTGGGGAGCGGAGTCCCCTTTGTTAAATAATCATATAACTGATCTGGTAAAATAGTGTGGTAACCGCTGTCTGCCAGCATTTTTAGGTGTGCTTTAAACGCAACAACCGGGATAATGTAATCTTTAGATGTTTTTGAATCGGTAGCCCGCCAGTCGCGGATCTGGTGATAACAAACTATCGGCACTTGTTTGCGCGCCATAATAGCGGCGTTGTTTACCGGCTGAGCCGCAGCAACCAAGCCTAAAAGACCAAGAAAGCTAAGAGATATTAATTGTTTTAACATGATATGAGATGGTGTTTGCAGATACTTATAAGGCGGCAAAAATAGAATAATTTTTGTTTTAGTTAAATCTTGATAATTCAAATGCTACAAAACAATTCGTTTTCCCTCTTTAATTGATCGTTTTGCGGCATCTAATATTTCCATCACTACCATATTGTAATTTAAGGATGATTGATCGTCATTTCCGGATATATTGTTACGTAGCACCGCAGTCAGGTAAATGATCGGGTCGTTTATTGGGGTTGCAAGCGGTTCGGATTTTTTAGTGCCTTTTATGTTTTCACGCATCCTGGTTACAATATTGCTTGTATCCAAAGCATGTAAGTAGCCATGCTCGCCAAAAACTTCAAAGTCCTTAATTCCAAAAGGCCAGTTCCATGATCCTTCTATTTGTCCGGTAGCGCCGGGGTATTCAACAAAAACGGTAGCATCGTCTTCAACCTTTGGATATACCTCCGGCTTGTAATGGCGTGCAATAGCTGTAACTGCAATAGGCTTTTGACCATGCATAAACCAGGTCATCAGGTCGGCGCCATAACAGCCAAAGTCATTAAGCGGCCCTGCGCCATTTAATACCGGATCAGTTAGCCAGCTCAAAAATTCCTTGCTGCAGCCAATTTCCTTTGGCCCCTGGTGCCCATCGTGTGCTATCATTTTTTTAATAGGGCCTATTGTGCCTGCGGCAACCGTATTATATAAATCAAGGTTTGACGGGTACCACGTAGTTTCGTAATTGGTTAAAACTTTAATATGGTATTGATTAGCCAGCGCTTCTATTCGTTTTGCCTGTGCCAGGGTTGCCGCAAGTGGTTTTTCAACCATAACCGGAATATGCATCGGTGCGCATATCTCCACAATATCAACGTGGTTAGCCACTGCATTATAACCTAAAACCGCATCAGGTTTTTTAAGGATAATCATCTTTTTGAGATCGGTAAAAAACAAAGAATCAGGGATATGGTACAGTTTACCGTATTTAACCCATAATTCCTTGTTGGGTTCAGCAATCCCTACAATATCTACTGTACCATCTTTATAACGGCGCAAAATACCATGCGCATGGTCGTGGTTTAAACCGGCAACGCATACGCGTATTGGTTTTTGTGCATATACGCCAAGCGCAACTGCAAATAATAACAATGTTGAAAAAATTGCTTTCATTTTATTTTTCGTTTGATAGTGAATATGGGAAATCAACATCTTTAATGCCACGTTGTTTATTTGGCTTTGATGACATATTGTAGTTAATAACGGCGCCTTGCATCAAAGTTTTATGACTAAGCCAGTTAAAATCATACGGCTTGCCATTTACAGTCATTGAGTTGATGTATAGATTGGTATCGCTGTTATTCGGCGCGTTGATCACCACCTTTTTACCATTTTCAAGGTTGATGGTTAACTTTTTAAATAAGGGCGCACCCAAAGCATATTGATCGCTTGCAGGGCAAACAGAATAAAATCCCATCGCCGAAAATACATACCAGGCGGAGGTTTGCCCATTATCCTCATCACCGCAATAACCATCAGGAGTGGCCATGTAAAGTTTATCCATTACATCGCGCACATGGTACTGTGTTTTCCAGGGTTCACCGGCATAATCATATAAATAAAGCATATGCTGAATGGGTTGGTTACCATGCGCATACTGTCCCATATTTACAATCTGCATTTCCCGTATTTCATGGATCACTTCTCCATAGTAGCTATCGTCAAAAACAGGCGGGATTATAAATACCGAATCCAGCTTTGCAATAAACTGCTTTTTGCCGCCCATCAGGTTAACAAGTCCCTGTATATCCTGGAAAACGCCCCATGAATAATGCCAGCTGTTACCTTCTGTAAAGGCATCACCCCATTTAAGAGGATTAAACGGTGTTTCGAATGAGCCGTCCTTGTTTTTACCACGCATTAAGCCAGTTTGAGGATCAAATAGGTTTTTGTAATTCATGCTGCGCTTTTTGTATACATCAATTTCAGCAGCCGGTTTATGTAGCGCTTTACCTAATTGATAAATGGCAAAATCGTCATAAGCATACTCCAGCGTACGGGCAGCATTTTCATTGATCTTAACATCGTAGGGTACATAGCCCAGTTTATTGTAATACTCAACCCCTTTACGCCCGGCTGCCCTTGGACCTTCATTGTTGGCACCGTGGATCAATGCTTTGTAAAGCGTTTCAATATCATAACCACGCGATCCTTTTATATATGCTTCGGACACCACCGCAGCAGAGTTATTTCCAACCATCACATCAGAATAGCCGGGACTTGACCATTCAGGCAGCCAGCCGCCTTCCTTGTAATCATTTATCAGGCCTTCCTGCATCTCTTTATTTATAGAGGGGTAAACAAGATTAAGGAACGGGTAAAGCGCCCTGAAAGTATCCCAAAAGCCAGTCCCTGCAAACATATAACCGGGTTCGGTTTTACCGGTGTAGGGGCTCCAGTGAATGATCTTTCCTTCGGCATTTATTTCATATAATTTGTTCGGGAAAAATAGCATGCGGTAAAGGCACGAATAAAAGGTACGCATCTGATCGGTTGTACCACCCTCGGCCACCACGCGGTTTAACGTTTTGTTCCAGGTATCTTTAGCTTTTTGTTCGGTAACATCAAAGCTGTCATTAGCCTGTTCTCTTTTTAAATTGATTTCGGCCTGTTCCAAACTCACAAATGATGAAGCTACCCGTAAATGCATCTGTTCGCCGTGAGCTGTTTTAAAGCCGATTACCGCCATAACATGTTTGGCATGCAATGACAAAGAATCTGTCAAAGTACTATCACTGTAAGTTTGTGCGATGGTAATTGGTTTATCGACATAAATAACAAAATAATCTTTAAAGTTTTTTAAGGGCCCGCGTGCAAATTTGGTTGAGTAGCCTATGATCTTATTTTCTTTTGGGATGATCTTTACATACGAACCACGGTCGAAAGCATCTATTATTATATAAGAACTATCATTTTTTGGATAGGTAAACCTGAATTGTGCTGTGCGGTCCGTAGGGGTGATTTCAGTAGTTATATCATGATCGGCCAGATAAACGCTGTAATAATAAGGTTTGGCGATTTCGGCTTTATGCGAGAACCAGCTTGCACGGCCATTTTGTGAAACCTTTAAATGCCCTGTTACCGGCATTATGGCAAACTGGCCATAATCGTTCATCCAGGGTGATGGCTGATGTGTTTCTTTAAATCCATTTATTTTATGGGCGTCATAAGTATACTGCCAGCCGTCGCCCATTTTGCCTGTCTGGGCCGTCCATGTGTTCATCCCCCATGGCAATGCTATGGCAGGATAGGTGTTGCCGTTTGAGAGGTCATATTTGGAATCACTGCCCATTAAAGGATTTACATAATCCACCAGGTTGACAGTTTTATTTGTTTGTTGCGAAAAACATTTAAAAGAAATCAGCAGGGCAATAAAAAGAAAGGTGTGTTTCATTGTGTATTCAGTAACTGTTTAAAATTCTATGTTGGCTGCTTAAAAAAGTGACGGATTGCCACCATGTTTTATTCTGCCTAAATGTTTGTATGCGCTTTCAGTAGCTTCCCGGCCCCGGGCAGTACGCATTAAAAAGCCTTCCTGTATTAAAAAAGGTTCATAAACTTCTTCAATGGTGCCTTCATCTTCGCCAACTGCGGTAGCAATGGTTTTTAAGCCTACCGGGCCACCCTTAAACTTATCAATAATGGTGCTTAGTATCTTATTATCCATCTCGTCAAGGCCGTGTTCATCAACATTGAGGGCGTTTAGTGCAAATTTGGCAATCGCAGTATCAATGTTACCATCGCCCTTTATCTGTGCAAAATCACGCGTACGGCGTAGCAGGGCATTGGCAATACGCGGCGTGCCACGGCTGCGGCGTGCTATTTCGAAGGCTCCTTCATCGCTTATCGGTGTTTTTAATATTGATGCTGAGCGCAGCAGAATAGTAGTCAGCAATTTGGCATCATAATATTCCAGCCTCGAATTTATGCCAAACCTTGCACGAAGCGGGGCAGTAAGTAAACCTGACCGGGTAGTAGCGCCAACCAGCGTAAAAGGATTTAAAGAAATTTGTACGGAACGGGCATTAGGGCCACTCTCAAGCATAATATCTATCATAAAATCATCCATGGCAGAGAACAAATATTCTTCAACCAAAGGGCTTAGCCGGTGAATCTCATCAATAAATAAGATATCGCCAGTTTCCAGGTTGGTAAGCAAGCCCGCCAGGTCGCCCGGTTTGTCAAGAACAGGGCCCGAGGTGATCTTTATACCTACGCCCATCTCATTTGCAATAATATTTGAAAGGGTAGTTTTCCCTAATCCCGGGGGGCCATGAAGCAGTACATGATCAAGTGCTTCACCACGCTGGCGTGCAGCCTGTACAAAGACCTTTAAATTGGCTAATATTTTATGCTGACCCGTAAAATCTTCAAATACCTGCGGACGCAAAACTTTTTCAATATCACGTTCGGCAGGAGAGAGGCGTTCGCGGTCGGGATCAAGGTGCTCATTCATTGCCATTATAGTGATTAGAGATTGGTGATCAGAGATCAGTTCTTTTTATATCTGAAAGACCAAAGCTATAAATTAAGGTTGAAAATTGGTAACTAATCTCCAATCTCTAACGTCTGGTCACTAACCTTCAGGGTACTTTCTGAAAACGCTGTTGATCTTCATCTGGATAACGCCTAAGAATGCTTCCCTGAAAATACTTGTCGACATTTTTGAAGTGCCAAGTGTCCGGTCTGTAAATATGATCGGGACTTCAACCAGTTTAAAACCATGTTTAATGGAAGTGTATTTCATTTCTATCTGGAAAGCATAACCAACAAATTTTATTTTATTGAGTTCGATAGTCTCCAATACGTTGCGTTTATAGCACATGAAGCCTGCTGTAGAATCCTGTATGTTGATACCCGTTATAAAACGTACATAAACTGAAGCAAAATAGCTCATCAGTACACGGCTCATGGGCCAGTTAACAACATTAACCCCATTTATGTACCGCGAACCAATTGCCGCATCAGCCCCTTCAATACAAGCCTGCCTTAACTTTAACAGGTCATCAGGGTTATGGGAAAAATCGGCATCCATCTCAAATATGTATTCATATAAGCGGCTGATAGCCCATTTAAACCCATGAATATAGGCGGTACCAAGACCTTGTTTGCCGGCACGTTCTTCCAAAAACAAGCGTTCAGGATATTCAAGCTGTAGCTGCTTTACAATATTTTGGGTCCCATCAGGAGAACCATCATCGATGATGAGTAAATGAAAATCATGAGGGAGGGACAGAACCTTTCGGATCATCAGTTCGATGTTCTCCTTTTCATTATAGGTTGGAATAATAACGATGCTATCTGGCACTTAATGCAGTCGGTTTATAATTAACGAATGTGCAAAAAAAGCGATTTTTTTAAACAATTGGGTTATCCGGATGAATTTCCTGCGTTTTATTTCCTTTTATATCCAACCCATCAGACAATAAGTCGGCTACCAAATAAGCTTTTTCCTTTATAAAGGGGCTTACCAAAACAAATACTACAACAAACCCCATACAAATAAATACAAAGAGCCAGTAATAGGATGCACCTGTAAAGTTTTTAAAAACACCATTGTTAGCGATGCTGTTATTAACAGTTGCATTGAAGAACGAACCAACCGAATAAGTAAAATACCAAATAGCAGTCATCGTGCTTTTCATGGAAGGGGGCGATTGTGTGTAGGCGTATTCAAGCCCCGTGATTGAAACCAATACCTCGCCTGCTGATAATATGACATAAGCTAATATTTGCCACCAAACCGAAGGATGTAAACCGGCGTCAATTTGCTTTTGAAGCATAGCGATTATAACAAAGCTAAAACCTGTTATAAATAAGCCTGCACCTATTTTTCTAAGAGAAGTAAGTTTAATGCCGATTTTTTCAACTAAGGGGTATATTATATAATTAAAAACAGGAATCAAAACCAGCAAAAACACTGCATTAACAGTTTGGATTTGTGATGGTAAAAAATGACAGCCAAAAACACCTAAACTAAGATCCATTTTGGTTGATTGTAAAACCCATTCGGCACCGTTCATATCCCATAACGACCAGAAAACAGGGATGAAAGCAAATACAGCCATAACGCGCCAAACAGCTTTGATGCCATCAACCTTTTCTTTACCGTATTTATCTTCAGCAACTTCCCACGCTGTTCTACCGACAGGTCTTTGACTGAACTTGCTGATCATCGCATAGATGCTAACCGACACAAAATTGGCTTTATTTATGCCTTTGGGGGGCAATTTTACATAGCTTTTTCTGCCCGAAAAGAAAATAAATGTTGCAAGCGCCATTAATATTCCCGGTACGCCAAAAGCCCATTTTGCCCCATATTTATCGTAAATTACTGGGATAAGAAATAAGCTGACCATTGAGCCGGCATTTATGCTGAAATAAAACCAACTGTAAATACTGCTCATCAAATGTTGGTTTTTATGATCAAACTGATCGCCCACATTAGCTGAAACGCATGATTTTATAGCTCCGGCAGAAAAGGCTATTATAATTAAACCGGTTTCAAATCCAGCTAAAGAGGTGTCAAACATGGAAAGTAAAAAATGGCCGATTGTATAAATTAATGAACCGATAAGTATAACGCGGTATTTCCCAAAGAACCAGTCGGCAAGGATTGCCCCCAACAAAGGAGTGGCATACACCAAAGTTGAAAAAGTATGGTTAATGCTATTTGAATGTGCATTGGCTATAACAGTGTTTTCATGATTAAAAAATTGATGTACC
>JAQNCM010000240.1 GCA_029237615.1 Mucilaginibacter sp. | reverse complement strand
CCCCGTTTCCCGGTTAAACCGGTTTAATCCCCCCTGAAGCGTGTTCACCCAAATTATACCCTGCCGGTCTTCATATATTTGATCCACACAGTCGTCATCCAGTTTATCCCCGCTTAACGTCCGGTCTCCTGTTTGATATGGATATCGTTTGAATTTATGGCTTGCAATATTATAAGTGCATATACCTTTGTCCATGGTTCCTATCCATATCAAACCTGTGTGGTCCTGTAAAATATAATTTATTTTATTACTGCTTATCGAAGCGGTATCGTCTCTATTATAAGAATAGCTTTGCAGCTGATGGTGATCCGGATCGTAGATTTGCAGGCCGTTTCCGTTAGTAAAATAAACCTTTCTATCCTTGGCTATGTAAATAGCATCCAGCCCAATATCTGTTTTTTTTATCTTATAAATTAATGTGGGATTATTGCTCCCCGGTTTCCACTTGTAAATGCCCAGGTCATTGGTATACCAGCAGTAACCGTCGGCAGAAACCGTAATATTCCTGGTAATGCCATCGCGATAGCTACCGCCATCCCTTATAATTCCGGGATATGTTTGAAAAGCGCTGCCCACGGTATTGACTTTGTTAAGACCTGCCTGCCTGGTTCCCGCCCATAAAATGCCACCCTGATCAATTAGCAGATCAGTCACATTGTTCCAACTTAATGTATACGGATCTTTCGGGTTGGAGGTATAACGCTGAAACAGGTGTGTTTTTGTATCAAAATTTAACAGGCCCTTACCGCACCTTAGCCAAAGTGAACCATTCATGGCTTCCGTTATACTGTAAACCTGGTTTTTTTTTGCTTCTTTATCTGTGTCTGCCGGTAAAAAATTGACAAATGTTTGAGTTTGCCGGTTAAAAAGCATTAATCCATTTTGTGTTGCAAACCACAATCTTTGCTTTTCATCTTCGTACAGCTCATTGATAGTATCGTTCGAGGCTGTTAGCCCGGCACTTTTTTGGTGTCCGAAATCCTTAAAGGTCTTATTGCGGGTGTCCAACCGCTCAATAAAGCTTTGTTTTAAATAACGATTAAAAATAGTAAGCCATAAAATTCCTGGTTCTAATGGGGCTTCTGTTATCCCATTCACGGTTATTTGCCTGGTTGTGTCCTCTAACTTAAAGTATGATTGAAAGCCCCTATTTTTACTATCATATAAAAACAAACCCTTTTTTGTACCCGCCCATATAGGATGACCGGTTGCCCTGGATTGAAAAATGTTACAGGTGAGATTAAAGTCAGCCTGTGGTTTTTGCACGTTACGAAAGTATTCGATGCTGGTATCTTTAGTATTTAACTTAACCGCCTGGTTTTTGCCGGGAAAGCCTACAATGCCATTACCCCACAGATTGCCTTCGTCGTCAGCAAACCGCAAAAGAAAGCTATGAATATTTTTTCCGTTCTTCTTAAAAGGGGGAAATGGATAATGTGAAAAACTATCATCCTTTCGGCTATACTTGTAAATACCACTCCACGCACTACTAAACCACAAATTGCGATCCTTGTCAGATATCATGGTTGATATTTGGATAGCCTGGTTTTCTTTGTCAAGCCGGCAATTTTTAAATTTGTAGCCATCATATTTCACGAGCCCACGAACCGTTGAAATCCATATGTAGCCTTGATCATCCTGCTTAATCAGCAGGATTTGAGCATCGGGTAAACCTTCTTTCTCTGCAAAATGGTCAAATTTTAATTGGGTTGTTTGCGCTTTCGTTAATTGCAGGGAAGAAAATACCAGTAAGAAAAATAAATAACGCTTTATCATACCAGTCTGATTGCTATAGATACTTTTAAAGATAAATATTCGATTTGAATATCAGGCATTTAATATTATTTAGTAGTCCAAACCGATAAAATTAGTGACGTCCGATATTTTACTTTAGGTTGCAGAATAGATGCAAATGCTTAAACAAAGTTTAAGATAGATGAAATGGCCGGATAACTGGAAGACAGGCAAAAAACAGAGGTGACTATGCCTAATGCATCTGCCAAATGATCAAAAGAAATTTATGTCGATGGACCATTGGAACGCCCGTAAATTGTTTTAGATGATGACTATGCAGCATATTGGTTAAACGTAGAAAGACATTTGAATTTACAGCCGGACGGCCGATTAGACTAATAATAAAACTAACCCGGGTTAGTTTTCCCGGTCAGGATAAAGTATCCAGCAACCCCTGCATATCCAGTCTGTGGGTAAACATGGCAATATCACCATTTTCATCCAGCGGCCAAAGCTTACGGGGTCTGTCCCAATACAACTCAACGCCATTTCCGTCCGGGTCATCCAGGTAAATAGCTTCTGATACACCGTGATCTGAAGCCCCGGTAATTGGATATTTAACATCAATTAACCGCTGTAAAATAGCCGCCAGGTCCCTTCTTTCAGAGTATAAAATCGCGGTATGGAATAATCCCGGTGCATATTCCGGAGCCCGCGGGGCACCTTTGCTTTGCCATGTATTTAATCCGATATGATGGTGATAGCCCCCGGCAGATATAAATGCGGCCTGGTCACCATATAACATCATTTTATCAAACCCAAGTAAACCGCAATAAAAATCCAGCGATTTTTGCAGGTCGCTAACTTTTAAATGCACATGGCCTATCCGGGTATTTGCGGGTATCTTATACTCATTCATAAACTACATGTTTAAACATCAAAATTATATATAATAACCTGGTAATGTGTTGGATAATTGTAAAAAAGAATGAAACCGCAGTTTGCTTCCAAACACACCTCCCATTTCTCATATCTAAACTTTACCTTTACACAATGATCGTAAAATCGGCCGAATTTATTTGCAGTAATACCCAAATTTCTAAGTTACCGCCTCCGGTAAAGCCGGAATATGCTTTTATCGGGCGTTCAAATGTGGGTAAATCTTCTCTTATAAATATGCTCACCGCCAAAAAAGGCTTGGCTAAAACATCACAAACTCCCGGTAAAACGCAACTTATTAATCATTTTTTGATTAATGACCAATGGTATATTGTGGATTTACCCGGATATGGATATGCAAGGGCTTCCAAAAGCAAAAAAGCAGATTGGAGTAAATTCATACATACCTATCTGGACAAGCGCGAAAGCCTGCAATGTGTAATGGTATTAATTGACAGCCGCCTTGAGCCACAAAAAATAGACCTGGAGTTTTGTAACTGGCTTGGTGAAAAAGGGCTATCATTTATATTGGTATTTACCAAAGCCGACAAGCAATCAGGACCAAAAACAGATCAAAATATTGCGCTGTTTAAAAAGGCTTTATTAGCTACATTTGATGAGGTCCCTCCATATTTTATTACTTCGGCAGAAACACAATTGGGCCGCGACGATGTTTTAGGCTTTATAAGCAATGTAAATCAAAAATTTGTTATACCGGAACTTAACTTTTAAATCAAAATAAACCATGAAACGTACAGCGCATGCTCATTGGAACGGTACTTTAACTGAGGGAAAAGGTGAAATCACCACCCAAAGTACCACATTAAATAACACACAGTATTCCTTTAAGACCCGTTTTCAGGACGGTGTTGGTACCAATCCTGAGGAATT